>CAZOXN010000396.1:0-3606 GCA_964583655.1 uncultured Desulfarculaceae bacterium
GAAGGCACCTGCGATGATGAAGTTGAGCCATTGGTAACGCTTCACGTTCATCCCTATGAAACCAGCCCTCACCGCGTTCTCCCTGGTGATCCTGATGGAGAGCCCGAAGGATGAATTCACTATCATCCTCATCAACCAGAAGCAGCCCAAGAACAGGATCAAACAAAGGAGGTAATAGTTCACCGGGTCGAGAAAACCTGGCTTGGGGATCCCATGGATCCCGTCATCCCCACCTGTGAAGTGATATGCCTGAAACACTATCATGTACAGGAGCTGACCGAACGCCAGGGTGAGTATGGCGAAGTAGAGACCTACCAGCCGCACGCAGAACCATCCGATGATCGCCGCGGCCAGGGCCGCGGCCAAAGGGGCAGCGATCAGCGCAGGGACGAACGCCACACCAGCCTTCTTCATGAGCAAGGCCACTGTGTATCCACCGACCCCGAAGAACGCAGCATGTCCGAAGCTCACCATCCCCCCGTACCCGAGTATCAGGTTGAGGCTGCTGGCGAAAAGGGCCATGATGATCATCTCCGTGGTGACCCAAATCCAATACTCCCCGGTCCTTCCCAGTTGGCTCAGGACGAAGGGAAGGACGAACAAGGCCCCCACCAAGACTCCAGGCCAGATCCACGTCTTGCCCTTTTCGTTATTGTCTCCCATCCTCTATCCCCGCTCGAACAATCACCTTTCCGGTCTCCCGAACAGGCCCCAGGGTCTCCATATGAGGATCAGGGCCATGGCGATGTACGGGAACACTATGGCCAGACGACTCAGAGGGAGCTGGATGAAAGCAATCCCTACCCCTATGATCAGTGACCCCAGAAGGGCACCCCCTATGCTCCCCAGCCCCCCTATCACCACCACGGCGAAACACTCTATGATCTTCTCCATCCCGATCCCCAGGTCTATGTTGGCCAGGGCTGACATGAACACCCCCCCGAGGCCGGCGAGCCCGCAGCCCAAGACGAAGGTCCCTGTCATCACACGTGAGACGTTCACCCCAAGGGCCCCCAGCATGGCTGGGTGGGAGACCGCCGCGCGGATCAGGTTCCCGGCCCTGCTCCTGTACAGCAGCAACCACAAACCCACGGCTATGATGGGTCCCACCACCAGTATGAACACGTTGTAGGTGGGCAGGAATAGGCCGAAGAACTCGACGGACCCCGCCAGCACCTGCGGCCTGGGCACGTTGCGGATGTCCCCCCCCCAGATTAGCCGACACACGTCATCCAGCACCAGGAGTATGGCATAAGTGAGTAGGAGCTGGAGCAGGTGCTCCTTGGAGTATATGCGCCTGAAGAAGGGTATCTCCAGGCCCAGGCCGAGGAGCCCTATGGCCGGTGGCACGAGGAGCATGAGGAGCAAGAAGGAGATGAACGACGTCATGTTCAGGAGGGTGCTCAAGGAAAACGCCAGGAAGGCCCCCATCATGTACAGGGCCCCATGGGCGAAATTGATCACCCTGAGCACCCCGAAGACGAGGGAGAGGCCCGAGGCCACGATGAACAGCACCATCCCCTGGCTCAACCCGTTGAGCAGGATGAAAAGGAAAAACTCGATGGGCACGGTCCCCTCCGCAAGCAACGAGTATATCAGGGCTAAACCGGGGGCCCGGCCGCTGCCTTTCGGCCGGGCCCTTCGTTACATCCCTACTTGGGCTGCATCTTCTTGACCTCTTCCACCGGCAGCCAGACCTTCTCCGCCGGGACCTCCTCCACATCCTTCAGGATCAGGAAGTCCTTGAACCTGGGATCCTTGGTGGAATATCCCACGTATATGCCGACGTTGGCCATGTGGTCCTCGGCGCGGATGAATCTGTCTCCCCTGAGGGACTTCCAGTGCATCCCCTCCAGGGCCTTGGAGACCTTTTCAGAGTCTATGCTGTTGGCCTTCCTCACCGCCTCGCTCAGGGCCAGCAGCCCGTCGTAGGCCATGATGGCCCAGTCAGAGGGCCATTCCTGGTACTTTTTGAAGAACTTCTCGTTGAAGGCCTTGATCGCTTCGGTGTTGATGGCATAGAAGGGGGAACGCGCGTAGCCCAGAAGCCCCTCCGGCATGTCCATGCCGGTCGCCCTCATCATGTCCAGGTCGTAGAGGGATGTGATGCTCGCCTTCTTGAACAGGCCGTATGGGGCTGCCTGCTTGATGAAGCTGCTCAGCCCGCCTCCCCACAGGTTGGTGTAGATGATGTCAGGGTTCTTTGCCATGAGGGTCGGGATGAATGGCGCGTAGTTGGTCTCCCCCAGCTTGGTCCATACTGCATCCAGGATCTCCACATCGGGTTTGAGCTTCTTCAGGTCCTTCTGAAACGCCTCCCACTGGGTGTGGGCGTAAGCGTAATCCGGCCCGATGAAACAGTACCGCTTGTAAGGCTTCTTGGAGAGATAGAGCGCTATTCCCCTGCCCTCGATCCCGGTGTTGGGGACCACCTGGAACATGTACGGGTGAAAGTCCACTGTGGTCAGGTCCTCCGTGTTGGATGTGTGGAAATACACCACCTTCTTGAACTCCTTGGCCACGTTGGTCACGGCCTTGGCCACCCCGCTGCTGGTGGGCCCTATGAGGAAATCGCTCTTCTCCTGGAGGACCAGTTCGCGGGCCATGGTAGCCCCGACATCTGGCTTGAGGGCAGAGTCCCTAATGGCCAGCTCCAGCTTCTTTCCCAGAAGGCCGCCCGCAGCGTTGGCCTCCTCGATGAACATCTCGATGGCCTCCTTCTGTGACTTGTAGAAGGTGGCACCGATGCCTGGCATGTCCGCGGTCCATCCCAATTTTACGGTCTCCGCGGCCCCGACCGGCTGCGCCCCGAAAAGGCTCAAGAGAAAAGCCAGGGCACAGGCCACGACGAATCCCTCGCGATACCTACTCTTCATCTCCTCGCCTCCTTGTCTCGTTGGTCTTGGATGGAATACCCCGGGTCTCGCCCGGTCCCCCAGAGGATCCCCGTCCTGCCATGGCGGCTCCTCTCTCTCCACGAAGATGCCTCAGTTCTGCAAGAACTTGCTTATGGCCTCCGAGGCCTGGCTGATGGCCGTGACCCCGCCCAAGTGCCCGTTGGGGCTCTTGAGCTCGAAGTAAGAGGCGTCCTTGCCCAGCTTCTTGAACAGCTCCACGTGCTCTCTTATCTGCTCGGGCGGGAAGAGCAAGTCGTTGTTCGCCGCTATCATCAGGACCTTGGCCTTGATGGATTTCACTGCCTCCTCGAAGGAGGGGAACCCATGGCCGATGTCGAAAAGGCCGTTGGCCTCGTTGAGATAGAGCATGGAGTTGGCGTCCGCGGTCTTGGCCCTGGCAGCCCCGGCCTTGAACAGGGAATCCTCTGCCAGGAATTCGTTCTCCATGGCCTCGTACGGGCTCTTCCCTTCCACCGCCCACTTCCTGTCGAAGGACTTGTCCGCCCATTCGAACCCCTGAGCGCTCATGGTGATCAACATCAGAGAGTACGTGATCCCGTCCGTCGGTTCCTCCTTGCCGTAGTAATCACCCTTGTTCCACTTGGGGTCCAGCTTGATGGGATCCCCCCAGAGCTTGAGCCACCCCAGGAGCCAGCCGTGCAGCTTGGGCGTTGCGATAACCGGGATCGCCCTCTCCACGAAATCGGGG
>CAZOXN010000397.1:0-3597 GCA_964583655.1 uncultured Desulfarculaceae bacterium
CTCCTGGGCCAGCTTGCGCTGGGTGATGTCGGTGGCGACGTGGACCGCGGCCTCTAGGTTCCCCTCAGCATCCACGTTGGGGGCCACCGTCACCTGGACCCGGCGCCCGCCCTCTTGCATCTCGAGCTGTTCCCTCCTCAGGCCCCCCCGGACGAGGCAAAAGGGACATCCCGGTATGGGCCCCTCTGTCCGATGGACGAGCTCGAAGCAGTGCCTCCCCACGGCCTGGTCCACGGGACAGTGAAACAGGCCCTCCGAGGCCCTGTTGGAGCGAACGATCCTTTGTTCGGGATCCAGGATGAATATGGCGTCCGGGACCGCCTCGAAGGTCCTTTGCCATTGCCGGGAGAGGCCTTCTGCCTCGGCCCTGAGCCGCTCCATCTCGTCCAGGACCGCTTTGTACCGAACCACCAGCGGCCCGGCATCCCCGATCAGGGTGTCTATCTGGCCCACGAGGAGGGCCTTGAGTGTGGCCTCTGTCCTCTCCAGGCGGGCCAGCAACTCCTCGTAGGCCGGCCTCTCCTCGCTCACGAAGCCCCCCCTTCGTCGAGGAGGCCCAGGGCACACAGGAGCGCCCCCTCATCGGTCATGGAGCCGACTATCACCCTGGGCGGGGGGGGGGACTCCACCAGGAGGGTGGGGACGGCCACCACCTTGTGGTCGATGGCGGCCTGGTAGTCCTGGAAGACGTCCACGATCTCGATCTCCGAACAGCCCTTCAGGCGTCCCTCGCAGAGGCGCCGCAGGATGGCCACGGCCTTTACAGAGTTGGGTTCCTGGCCCGCCACGAAGAGACGCAGACGATAGTGCCCTTTTTTTTCCTTGAGGTCCATGTCCCTATCCACCACTAGAGGCTCACGGGACAACTGCCTGCCCCGGAGGCTGACAGGGCTCGCCCTAGCCCGATCCCTCATCCCCGCGCACCGTAGCCCGCTGGGCCACCCCGCGGGCCGCCAGCCTCTCCAGCTGTCTCAGCCTCTTGAGCTCCAGCTCCTTGGCCTCGATCTCGAAGGCCAGCCTCTCGGCCTCGGCCCGGTCGGCCTCCTCCTGGACCTGCCTCGCCGTGCCCGTGAGGACCCTCCCCCCTCCCAAGTAGGCATCGATGATGGCGAGACCCTGGTCAGTGATGCGGAACTCACGCTTCTGGTTGGAGTGGCTCGAGCCGCGTGACTTCAGGACCTGGATCAGGCGGTTGGTCTCGCCCGGCTCTTCCTGGTAGGTGAGGAGGATGGCCGTGTCCACCATGGATGAGATGCCGTTGCCTGAGATCTCCAGTTGGTCGCCACGGCCCGCTGTCTGGTTCACCAGGAAGATGGTGATCCCCCGCTCCTTGCACGCGTTGAGCAGGCGCATCAGGTAATCGAAGGCGGCCTGCTTACCCCCCATCCGCTCGCAGGCGGAGATGGCGTCCACCACCACGTGCTGAGGGCCCATGGCCTCGATCCGCTTCATGGCTTTCAGGTAATGTTCGTCCACCCCCATGGCCTCCGGGAACTGGCACAAGAACTCCAACCTGCCCGCCTCCGCCTGCGGCCCCAGATCCATGCCGCAACTCATCATGTTCCCCACCAGGGCGTCCTGGGATTCCTCGAAACCGATGTACAGGACCCTCTCCCCTCTGTCGCAGGCCCTGCGCACGAAGGCACAGATCAGGGTGGTCTTGCCGGTGCCAGGCTCCCCGGCGACCAGGACGCAGGAGGCCCTTCGGTACCCACCGTCCAGCATGCGGTCCAGCCGCTCCACGCCGGTGGGCATCTTCTCTCCCAACTCCTTGTGCCTGAGGCCCACGGTGGAGATGGGGGCCAGGAAGAGGCCCCTGTCCGTGATCACGTACGGATACTCGTTTCCCCCGAAGCCCGAGCCCCGGTACTTGACCACCCTGAGCCTGCGGGTGGTGACGTAGTCCTCGACCCGGGAGGAGAGGGAGATGACACAATCTCCCATGGACTCGAAGAAACCTTCCATGAAGCCAGCCTCCGCGCCTTGGGCCGGCCGCACGGTCATTATGACCGTCAGACCCTGCTCGCGGAGCCAGTCGTTGAGCATGTGCATCTCGGCCCGCACCTTCTGCGGTTCGTCCAGGAGCCTCAGGGCCACCTCCAGGGCGTCGATGACGACCCTCCTGGCACCCATCTCCCTCCCTTTCCCCGCGATGGCGGCCAGGAGGCCTTTGAGGCTGAAGTCCCCGCTGAGCACCGTCTCGGCCTTGATCCCCGCTTCCAGCAAGAAGAGCCGGTTCTCCCCCTCTAGGGCCGCAAGATCCCAGCCCAGGGAGGCCGCGTCCTGGCGCAGTTGCGCGACGGGTTCCTCGAACCCGACGAAGATCCCGGGCTCCCCTGCCAGGGCGCCCCGCAACAAGAACTCCAAGGACAAGAGGGTCTTGCCAGAGCCGGCCTGGCCCCTGAGGACCGTCGTCCTGCCACGCGGCAGCCCGCCCTCGAGGACCTCGTCGAGCCCGGCTATGTAGGTCGGGGCCTTCTCCATACTCCACCGCTCGGCTTGACCAACGTGGCCCATGGGATCCTCCTTGCCCGACTGTGTCGTCCTTTCTCCCCGGGTCCACCCCGCGTGAGGCCCTTTACCGATGGGATCGGCTTTGGAATATACCAGTCCTCCGTGCCGCTTTGCAACCCTCTCCATTGCAACCCGTCGGTCCCGGGGGGCAGCCCCCCGAGGGAGGCACTGCCTACCCCTTGGGAAATCCCTTGCGAAATCGCCCCCGCGCCGTTATCATGGCCCTGAAAACCAAAACGGCGCAAGCAGGCCTTTTCGCGTCATCCATTCCCTCGGCGCGGAGATCCCCGCCCCCAGCGTGTATGCCGCCGAAGACTCTGCCCGCCTCTGGAAGGAGGACCCCATGTCCATGAAACTCTATGTCGGCAACCTTTCCTACGACACCACCGAGTCCGAGCTCAACGAGCTCTTCTCGACCATGGGCACGGTCGAGAGCGTCAAGGTCATCACGGATCCTTACTCCGGGATGTCCAAGGGCTTCGGCTTCGTGGAGATGTCGACCCGCGAGCAAGGGGAGATGGCCATAAAGGAGCTAAACGGCAAGGCCCTGCGCAATCGCACCATCGTGGTCAACGAGGCCCGCCCCAGAAAGCCGAGGGGGGGGCCCGGGGGCGGCCGACCCCACGGCGGCGGTGGCAGGAGGGGGTACTAGATTCACCTCCAGACGATGGGGGGTGGCTTGCGCTGCGGGAGGCGGTGGTACTTATACTTCGGGTACCCCAGCATCATGGGGTAATGATGCGAGTGCCCCTCCGGCATTCCCACCGCCTCCTTGAGGGGCTTCCACCAAAGGAGCGCCCCCTGGAGGAGCCCGGCCCAGCACGTCCCGAGACCCAAGATCGGGGCGGCCAGCTCGAGATAGGTTAGGGCCAGGGTGACGTCCACCATGCCGTTGGTCGCCTCGGCCGGGGCTGAGGCCAGTATGAGCACCGGGGCATTCCTCAGGACGCTGTCATAGCCCGCATCCCATGCCGCCACGACGAGGGGCAGATACCCGGCCAGATTGGGCGGGGGGCCCTTTTCGATAACCCTCCCCATCCATTCCACCGTCATGCGACTGAACTCTCTTAGCTTCGCACGGTC
>CAZOXN010000398.1:0-3592 GCA_964583655.1 uncultured Desulfarculaceae bacterium
GGGGCCCGCAGATCATCATCCCTCGCGGCAAGGACGTGATTCAAGAAGGGGACGAGTTGTACGTCATCGCCGAGAGGGAAAGGGTCCTCCCGGTCATCCAGTCCCTTGGGGTGGTCCTCCCTCCCACCAGGACCATCATCCTATATGGTGCGAGCAAGGTCGCCCTATACATGGCCCGTGAGTTGGAGAAGCTGGAGATCTCGGCAAAGTTGATCTGCCCGGACGAGAGACTGTGCACTCGGCTGATGACGGAGTTCGAGAGGGTCGCTGTCCTGTGCGGTGAGGGGACGGACCAGGATCTGCTGCTGGAGTTCAACGTCAAGGACGTCGACTACTTCATATCCGCATCCGAGGATGAGGAGGCCAACATCCTCGTGGCCCTGCTGGCCAAACGCCTAGGGGCCAGAAGGACCATGGCGCTGGTTACCAGGCTGTCGTACATCTCCCTGGTCTCGACCATCGGTGTGGACGTGGTTCTCAATCCCCAGATGGCCGCCATTGACAGGATCCTTCGCCACATACGCAGGGGGAGGGTCTTGCACGTGGCCACGGTAGGAGAGGAAAGGGCTGAGGCCATCGAGGTGGTGGCCCTGGAGACCTCCGGCCTGGTCCACAGACCATTGCGGCAGATCAGTTTTCCCCTCGACGCCATAGTGGGGGCCCTGGTTCGGGATGGGGATACCATCATCCCGCATGGGGACACCGTGATCCTGCCTGGCGATCGGGTGATCATCTTCGCCAAGAGGCAGGCGGTCCCGGCCGTGGAGAGAGCCCTCGCAGTCGGGCTGGAGTAGTCCTGAGGCTCCACGGCTTCAAGCCCCCAGCCGCGATCATATCCGCCGACGAGATATTCTGCCTGAAGAGCCCAAGACTGTTCCTGTGAACGTCTCCTCCTGGGATCCCTCCCTGGTCACAGCTCCCAAGATGACACGCAGATGCTTGGCATCTTGCGAAGGGACAATCTAATCCATGGGGAAACGCCGGGCCAGGCCAGCTTTGACGTTGCATTGATCAGGTGGTTGTGATAGAAGACTAAATCATTTCGAGGAATTGGGGAGACTCAATGGAAGAGAGATACACGGCTTCATGGGTCGAGGCCAAGTGGCAGGAGAAATGGAGGCAGGGCAAGGTCTTCGAGGTGAGGCAGGACCCGTCTCGGCCCAAGTACTACCTCCTGGAGATGTTTCCGTATCCATCAGGCAGGATTCACATGGGCCACGTGCGTAACTACAGCATCGGTGATGTGATGGCCCGCTACCGGAGGATGAAGGGATACAACGTCCTTCATCCCATGGGCTGGGACGCCTTTGGGATGCCAGCCGAGAACGCCGCCATTGAGCAGAAGGTCCATCCGGCCAAGTGGACCTTTCAGAACATCGACTTCATGCGCTCCCAGCTCATGCGCCTGGGTTACAGCTACGATTGGACGCGTGAGTTCGCCACTTGCACGCCGGAGTACTACAGGTGGAACCAATGGGTCTTTCTGAAGATGCTGGAGAAGGGGCTGGCGTACCGCAAGAAGGCCTTTGTGAACTGGTGCCCCTCGTGTAAGACGGTCTTGGCCAACGAGCAGGTGGAGTCTGGGCTTTGCTGGCGATGCGGCAGAGAGGTCGGGCAGAAGGAGCTGGATCAGTGGTTCTTGAGGATCACGGCTTACGCAGAGGAGCTCTTGGAGGGTTGCCGGAGGTTGGAAGGGGCGTGGCCAGAGCGAGTGCTGACCATGCAGGTCAACTGGATAGGGAAGAGCTACGGGGCTGAGGTGGACTTCCCGCTGGTAGGTCGTCCCGGGGCCATCCGGGTCTATACCACCAGGCAGGACACCCTCTTCGGGGCTACCTTCATGGTGCTCGCCCCGGAACACCCCTTGGTGGCGGATCTCTCAAGGGGCGGGCCGCATGAAGGGGAGGTCTCGCGTTTTGTGGAGCGCACTAGCCGCATGGAGAAGTTCGTCAGGGGCGCTGAGGGCACGGAGAAGGAAGGGGTCTTCACCGGCCAGTACGCCATGAATCCCATGACCAGGGAGAGCATCCCGATCTGGGTTGCGAATTTCGTGCTCATGGAATACGGCACAGGGGCCATCATGGCAGTGCCGGCCCACGACCAGAGGGATCTGGACTTCGCACGGAAGTACGGGCTTCCCGTCAGGGTCGTCATCCACCCGCGGGCCATGGAGCTGGACGAGGAGACCATGGCTCAGGCGTTCGCGGAGGAAGGGTACCTGGTGAACTCGGGGCGCTTCAACGGCCTCTCGAGCCGGGATGCCCTGGACGAGATCGGCCGTTACTTGGAGCAGGAAGGGATAGGCCGCCGCACAGTCAACTACAGGATTCGTGATTGGGGTATCTCCCGTCAACGGTATTGGGGGACCCCCATCCCCATCATCTATTGTGACGACTGCGGGATGGTCCCAGTCCCGTACCAGGACCTGCCGGTGGTCCTTCCCCTCGATCTGGATCTCTTGGAGGGGGGTCGTTCACCTCTGCCTGCCTCTCCCAGTTTTGCGCAGACCGCATGCCCTCGGTGTGGAAGGAGGGCTCGGCGCGAGACTGACACCATGGATACCTTCGTGGACTCCTCATGGTACTTCGGCCGATACGCCTGCCCACATTACGCCGAGGGCCCCCTGGAGCCTGAGTCAGTCCATTACTGGATGCCGGTGGATCAGTACATCGGTGGCATCGAGCACGCCATCTTGCACCTCCTATACTCCCGATTCTGGACCATGTTCCTGAGGGACCTGGGGCTTTACAAGGAGGGGGAGCCATACAGGAGGCTTCTCACGCAGGGCATGGTCTGCAAGGAGACCCATTACTGCCCGGAGCACGGTTTTCTCTATCCATCGGAGGTCAAGGAGACAATGGGACAACTCCTTTGCAGCACGTGCGATCAGCCCGTTCGGGTCGGTCGGGTGGAGAAGATGTCCAAGTCCAAGAAGAACGTCGTGGACCCAGACGCCATCGTGCAGCGTTACGGGGCCGATACAGTGCGGCTTTTCTGCCTGTCCGACTCCCCTCCGGAGAAGGACCTGGAGTGGAGCGATCAGAACGTCGAGGGGTGTTCCCGTTTCCTCTCCCGGTTCTGGAATCTGGTCCTGGAGCGGCTCCCCCAAGTGGAAGGCGTTGCGCCGCATGAAGTGGGGCCTCCCCCTCCGGGCCGTGCCAGGGACCTATTGAAGGCTACCCATGCGACCATAAAGAAGGTCACCGAGGAGATAGAGGAGCGGTATCACCTGAACACGGCCATAAGCGCCATCCGCACATTGGCCAACCAGATCCAGGATTACCCCGTCGACAGGGCGAGCCTTGCGGATAGGGCCGTGTTGCGCAAGGCCATGGAATCTATGGTCGTGCTACTTTACCCGTTTGTGCCTCACATCTGCGAGGAACTCTGGGAGCGGATGGGGCACTCCCAGGGCCTGGTGGACCACCCGTGGCCTGAGTGGGAAGAGGCCCTGCTGGTTCAGGAGGAGGTGCGCATAGCGGTCCAGGTCAACGGGAAGGTCCGAGGAGAGCTGAGCCTGCCTCTAGGTGCCTCAAGAGAGGTGGCGCTGGAGATGGCCCTCTCGGATCCCAAGGTCCGAAGGCATCTGGAG
>CAZOXN010000399.1:0-3592 GCA_964583655.1 uncultured Desulfarculaceae bacterium
CGACGCCCAACGCCTGGGGCGATGGATGGAGGCGGCCCATGTCCTGGGCAGGGTGGAGACCGTCTTGAAGGGGGACCGGGTGCTGGAGCTCACCCGGTGGCCGTGGAGGCATGTGAACCTGCTATTGGGCATGGCCCATGGGCTTATGGACGTGATCTGCGAGTTGAGGGGAAAGAGGCGGAAATGGAGAGGCGCATCGTATTCGAGCTGACCCAATCCTTCTTCGGCCGCCCCTTTTCCCGCGAGGTCACGGAGGCGCTGCAAGGAGGTGTGGATTGGGCCGAGGCCGCGGAAGTGGCAAGGGCCCATGGGGTGGGGTCCATCTGTGAAGAGGCGCTTCGGTCGCTCAGCCATGATCTCCCGGGGCTCCCCGAGGCCAAGGCCTACTTCCGCAGGGAGAGGCACTTCAATGCCTATCGGGCCCAAAGGGTCTTGCGGGACCTGGGAGAGATCCTCCAGGTCCTAGGCGGACAAGGGATACATCCCATCGTCCTGAAGGGGCCATCCTTGGCCATGGGCCTTTATGGTGAACCAGCCCTACGGCCCATGGGGGACCTGGACCTCCTGGTGAACGAAAGGGATGTCCCTAGGGCGACGAGGGCCTTGATGGACATGGGGTACGTGGCAGGGGGAGAGGTCATGACCCGATGGGAGGCAGAGAACCTGCTCTCGCACCTCCCGGTCCTGGAGGCACGACATCGTGTGCCCGTGGAGATCCATTTCAGGCTCTTCCCGAGAGGAGCGCCCCTGTTTCCCGAGGAGGAAGGGGTGTGGGGACGGGCGGTCCGGGGCGATGCTCCAGGGGTCGATTTCCTCAGGCTCGCCCCCCCCGACGAGCTCCTGTATCTGTGCGCCCACATCCTGAGACATGACTCCGACGCCCACAAGCTCATCTGGTTCTGCGACATCGCACTCTTGGACAGGGGCTTGAGCCATGACGATCGAGAGACCTTCCAGGCCTCTGTGGCAAAGGCACCGGGGCGAGACGCCCTACTCGGGGCGCTTCGCACGGCCAGGGTCTGGTTCTTGCAGGGAGATGGACAGGAGGCTTACGACCCCGAAGCCGTCATGGGCTCCCCGATGACCTTGGAGCACAGGCGGATCCCGGAGGCCCTGCCTCGGCTCGGCATGCTCCTGGCCCGGATGCCCACCCGGGGGACGGGGATTCGGTTCCTCCTGAGCTATTGTTTCCCCAGGCTGGCTTACATACGCTGGTACCACGGCGCTCGCACGGACCGCGAGGCCTGGCTCTGGAGGGTCAAGAGGCCCTTTTGGGCCCTCTCTCGCGCCCTGCGCTCCTCGCTGGTCAAGGGCGGTCCAAGTCCTGGGCGGCTCGCAGAGAAGGGCCCACAGCCGAACGACCGCCCCCCTAGCTGATCCCTTCGATGAGCTTCAGTTGTCTTCGGAACTCGGAGTTCTGTGGGTCCAGCTCCACCGCCCGCCTGGCACACGGCAGTGCCTCCCGCGGCTGACCCATCTTGAGCAGGACCCGTCCCCTGGCATCCCAGCCCAGGGGATCGCCAGGATCCCCGGCCACGGCCTGATCGGCCAATCGCAACGCCTCATCCAGGTCTCCTCCGGTCTTGGCGAGCACCCCGGCCAGGAGGGCCGAGGCCCGTGCAGAGCCTGGGTCCAGCTCCAGGGCCTTCCTGTAGTCTGCCTCGGCCGCGGCCAGGTCCCTGCGTCCCTCCAGCAGGCTGCCGCGCGCCAGCAGCAGATCCACCCCTTGGGGTTGCAGCTCCACAGCCCGGCTGAAGCACCTCAGGGCCTCCTCTTCCTCCCCCAGGATCAGGTGCGTGGTCCCCTTGGACATGAGGGGGTCCACCCAGCCGGGAGAGATCTCCATGGCCTTGGCGAAGTCCTGGAGGGCCAGTTGATGATCCCCGCTCACCAGATAGGCGTGCCCCCTGGCATTGAGGGCGTCGGCCATGGCCGGCTGCAGCTCCAGGGCACGGGAGTAGTCCCGGATGGCCCCCTCGTACTCCTCCAGGCAGAAGCGGGCCAGGCCGCGAACCGCGTACGCACTGGCCCATTCCGGATTGAGTCGAAGGGCCTCGTCATAGGCCTGGATGGCCTCCTCGTACCGCCCCAGATTGGCCAGACAGATCCCCCGGTTGTACAAGGCGTTGGGGTGAGAACGCTCCATGAACAGGACACGATCGTAGTCCTGAAGGGCCTCTTCGAATCTCTCCTGGGAGAAAAGGGCGTTGGCCCGATGGAAGATGGGAGAAGGCTCCTGCGGGAGCAACTCAGCGGCCCTGGAGAAGTGGGCTTCCGCCTCGGCAAAGGCCTTCCGCTCCATGCATGCATCACCGGCCGCCATCTCCTCCATCGCCCGGGCCATATCCAGATCGTCTTTCCCCATGACCATACACTCCACGATGAGGCGTGCAGCCGTGACTTCACTTCGCTCCGCTCAGGCCCCGATCGGCCGAAGGGCTCCAGCTGCTACCCGTGAAATCTCCTTCCCAAAAGCCTCTCGCTGATACCCACCTGGTCCAGGTGCATGGTGATGCCACCGAGGAAGAAGGGCCATCCCGCTCCCAGGATCATGCCGGTGTCTATATCCTTGGGGTCGGCCACCACACCTTCCTTGAGCATCCGATGGCACTCCTCGCACACCGCCTCCAGGGTCTGCCGGATGATCTCCTCCTTGGAGAGCTTTCGGGGGGGATCGGCCTGTTTCCACATGGCTACCACCTCAGGGTCCATTCCGAACCCATCGGCCGTGAGGGTATAGAAGGACTTCTTCCCTGCCTCCACGAAGCGCACCAGGTTCTCGCTCACCGGGAAACGCTCCCCGAAGGCCTTGTTGAGGACCCTGTTGACATGGAGGGCCACTGGGGGCCCTACCAGCCCGGTCAAGGTAAATGGCCCCATGGGCATGCCCAAGGATCGGATCGCCTCGTCCACCTCCAGGAAGGTGTTGCCGCTGTCGGCCGCCCTCATGGCCGCCCCTGACCAGGCGAAGAGGACCCGGTTCACCAGAAACCCGGGGAAATCCTTGATCAAGACCGCGCTCTTGTTCAACCGCTTGGCCATCTCGAAGGCGGTGGCCAGGGCTACTTCAGAGGTCTTCTCGGCCCGAATGATCTCCACCAGCGGCATCACGGCCACGGGGTTGAAGAAGTGGATCCCCACCACCCGCTCCGGATGCCTCAGTCCGGATGCCATCTCCGTCACCGAGAGGGAAGAGGTGTTGGTGGCCAGCACGCACTGGTCCCTTATCACCTCCTCTGCCTCGGCGAAGACCTTCTGCTTCACGGACATCTCCTCGAAGACCGCCTCCAGCACCAGGTCGCAATCCCCGAAGGAGGAGTAGTCCAGGGTGGGATGCACCAGGCTGAAGAGATAGTCCGCCCTGGCCTGAGGGATCCTCCCCTTCTGAACCTGCCGGTTCAGCTCTTCCCTGACATACTTGGTCCCCTTGTCCAGGAACTCCTGCTTGATGTCCTTCATGACCACGGGGACGCCCAGGCGCTGCAGGAACAAGACCGCGAGCTGCGAGGCCATGAGGCCGGCCCCTATGAGCCCGAGCTTGAAGAGTGGGACCGGTGCGGCCCCTGGCCGCCCCACCTGCTGCTTCACCCTT
>CAZOXN010000400.1:0-3568 GCA_964583655.1 uncultured Desulfarculaceae bacterium
AGGGCCATATAACCCATCTCCACCTGGAGCATGCTGGTGGGGGCGATGAGGATCCCCCCTACCGCCCCCACAGCGCCCGCCAAGACCCAGCTCATGGTGAAGACCTTCTTGACGCTGATCCCGCAATAGACCGAGCCCAACTGGTTCTGGGAGGCCGCCCTGAAGGAGATGCCCACGGTCGTGTACTGGAAGAACAGATAGAAGAGTACCACCAGTCCCAACGATATGGCCACGGCCCAGATCTGGCTCGGGGAGATGGCCACCCCGCCCATCTTGAACGGGACATTGGAGAAGATGTGCGGGAAGCCCCTAAGCTCGTGGCCCCAGCAGATGCCGGCGATGCTCCTGATGATGATGGAGATGGCCAGGGTGGCCAGGACCACCGAGAAGAGAGGCTGTCCCACCATGGTCCTGAGGAAGCTCCTCTCTATGATCAGGCCCAGGAGGCCCATGAGCAGTACGCTCAGGACCAGGGCCAGGAGGAAGGGGACCTTCAACGTGATCAAGGTGACCGCGAGGAACGGCCCCAGCATCATCAGGTCGCCCTGGGCGAAGTTGAGGACCTCCGTGGCCTTGTACACGAGGACGAAACCGAGGGCGATCAATGCATAGAAGCCCCCGATCACCAGACCGCTGAAGACCTGCTCCCAGAACACCCCTTCCCTCCTTGGAGGAGATCCATCAGGCCAGGGCCCTGCAATGGAAGGCCGAACCGCAACGCCACTGGGACTACGCCTTCTCTACAACCCCCGCTTCCCCATGGATGGACCCTGACCTGACCCGTTATGACCCTATCCCGCCGGACCACTCATGGCCGACAGCCGCCCAGTCATGATCCGTTGGTCTGACTACAATACCAGACGGGCACTTCATATCACAGCCCCAAACCGTTGTCAACCTAAATCGAGGATCGCCCAAGTGTAACACCTCAGCCTTGAGGAGCACCCCTTTGTCCCGGAGTCTTGCCTCAGCGAGAAAGCCGTTGGCCAGCGATGGCAGGCGGGCGGTCCTACGTCCCGCGAGAGATGGCGGATCCCGCCATGGCAGGACTGCGAGTCGCGATGGGGTGATGGCCAAGGCATGAAGAGGAGGGACATGGCGCTTACCGCCGTAACCGAGGCCTTGCTGCCAAAGGCAAGCCTCACACGTTGGATCCGTGGAAAAGATCCCCCGAAAAACAAGGGGCCCTTGGCCAGTAAGCCGGCGAAGGGCCCCAAGACCTCACTGGGAGACTCAGCAGGCGACTACGGCAGAGGTTTCGCGTTGGGATCGACGATCTTGGCCTTGCCGCCCTCCATCCGGATCAGGACCATCCGCTCCTGGCCGATGTGATCGGTGGGGCTGTAAGTCACCTTCCCCAACCAGTCGGTCTCGTAATCCTTCCAGGACTCGATGGTGTCGATGAGCTTCTCCCTGGCCAGGTCCTTGCCCGCCTGGGTCATGGCCCGGGCCAGGAGGTCCATCTCGGCAAAACCGAGGAAATTGTACATGCTCGGCTTGGCCCCTGGCGAGTACTTCTCCAGGGCCTGTCTATACTTCTTGATGAAGGGGTCGTCCGCGTCCGTGGGCAGGTGGTTCATGGTCACGTAGCACCCCTCGGCCGCGCTCCCACCCAGGGCGGCCAGTAGCTCCGGGTTCCCGGTGGCGTTGCTGATGATGATCACAGGCTTCCACCCCTGCCTCTCGATCTCCTTGAGCACAGGGACTGTCCACTGGGCAGTGGTGGTGATCACAACGGCATCCACATCTTTCGCCCTCATCCTGGACACGAGGCCGCTGTAATCCATCTCCACGTTCTGGAGCTTCTCCTCGAAGGCGATCTCCAGCCCGTACTTCTTCGCCCTCTCAGCAGCCGCCTTGGCATTGACCTCTCCCACAGGTCCCCACTGATTGATGAAGGCCAGCTTCTTCTTGCCCAGTTTCTTCACCGCAAAGTCCACCTGGATGTCAACCTGGTCTTTGTAAGATATGCACCAGCCGATAACGTATCTCTTGGCCGGGAAGAAGAGGTCATCCAGTGCGGTGGTGGGGAATACCTGTGGGGTCTTGGCGGCCTCGATGTCAGGCAGTGCGGCCAGGATCCCCGCCCCCTGGAGCGAGCCGATTATGGCGAAGACCTTGTCGCTGTGTATCAGCTTCTTCACCGCCTCCTTGGCCCTGGAGGGCAAGAACTGGTCATCCTCGGCCACAAGGACCAGCTTCCTCCCGTGGACCCCACCACTGTCATTGATATGGCTGATGTAAAGATTCATCCCGTCGAGGATCGGCTTCCCCACCACCGCGGCAGGGCCAGTCAGGGCCAGGTGGGTCCCCAGCTTTATCTCTGTGTCGGTGACACCCACATCTGCCCCAAATGCTGTGCCTGTCAGAAGCATTACCCCCGCGAAGAGGGCCACCAATCCCTTCCTCTCCCTGCTTGCCATGGCAGATCCTCCTTTCTCCGAGATGTCCGACTCCTCAGACCGCTCCTGGGCCTGTGCCAAACCAAGGGTCCTAAAGAGACGCCACGGATCGCCGCCTGCCCCGCAAAGGGCCCTGACCTTCAGGTGGTGAAGCCCACAGACACTCCCCGTCCTGGACCGTTTTCCCTTGCCACTGGTCCGACCTGAATACCAGACTGGCCGATTCTTAGCACAAGATGGACTCGCTGTCAACACGAAAGCCGGACACCGGACGCATCTGACCGGTCTTCACAGGATGCCTCTTCATGGACCACGATTCATGACTGCTGTCAGGCGCTATCTGCTCGTGGCGGACTCCAACGCGCCAGCACTGCCAGTGCGGCTCTCAGATGGACCGCTGTCCGCAAAGGCTCCGAGGGTCCCGGCCTTCAGTCATTCATGGCAGGGGCCGCACATTGGCGTCGACGACCTTGGCCTTTCCCCCCTCCATTCGTACCAGTACCATCCTTTCCTGCCCTATCCGGTCATCGGGGCCATAGGAGATCTTGCCGATCCATCCCGTGTCGTAATCCTTCCACTTCTCCAGGGTGTCGATCAGCTTCTCCCTGGTGAGCTCAGGTCCCACCTGCTTGAGGGCCTCCACGAGCATGTGAACGAAGGCGTATCCGATGAAGTTGTACATGGTGGGCGGGGCCCCCCCTCCGTACTTCTGAAGGACCTCCCTGTACTTGTTTATGAACGGATCGTCGGCATCGGTGGGCAGGTGGTTCATGGTGACGTAGCATCCCTCCGCGGCGCTGCCCCCCAGCTTGGCCAGGAGCTCCGGGTTGCCTGTGGCCTGGCCCACTATGATCTCGGGCTTCCAGCCTTGCCTCTCGATCTCCTTGAGGATGGGGATCACCCACTGGGCCGTGGTGGTTATCACCACGCAATCTATCTCCTTGGCCCTCATCCTGGAGACCAGGCCGCTGTAGTCCATCTCCACGTTCTGGAGCTTCTCCTCGAAGGCGAGCTCCAGGCCCCATTTCTTGAGCCTCTCCACCGCACCCTTCTCGTTCACATCTCCCACAGGCCCCCACTGGTTCACGAAGGCGATCTTCTTCTTGCCCAGTCTCTTCACGGCGGTGTCAACCTGGATGGCGGTGGACTGGGAGTAAGGTATGGTC
>CAZOXN010000401.1:0-3565 GCA_964583655.1 uncultured Desulfarculaceae bacterium
GTGAAACCGGGACGGTACGAGGTTCGTTTGTCGCTAATAGAGAACGGGGAGCTGAAACGCCAAACGAGCGCTTTCATGGAGGTACGGCTGGTTGGCTTGCCAGCTCTCCTTCGGTCACTGGCTTACAACCATCCGCTCCTGTATGGGATCTTGGCCGTGGTATTGGCCATGATGGCCGGGTTCCTGATCGGGCGTGTCTTCAGTGGCCGCGGGGGACACTGAAACCACACGGGCGCCGAGCTTTATCTGACGTCTGATGGACAGGGCCATGGAGAGATACTTCGGAAGAATACGCAGGATCTTACTACCGAGGGCAGAACCGTCCCAGTTGTCCGAACTCTTCGAGCACTTCCAGGCTCTGTTACAGGACCATCAACTACTGATGGTAACGATCGCCGACCTCGGCGAGAAATCCGGGGGGGAGTACATCTTTGACCGCAAGTATCTCGATGACACAGTCAACCAGCTCAGAGGCGACTTGCTACGCCTCGTCGAACGACTGAATCTAATCACGAACAACAAGTTCATGGCCCTTTACTCGAGCGTGGACCGCATCCTCCTCCAGATCGAAGCCGAACTCAGGGGACGTTTGGCCCTGTCGGACGAGATGCCACTTGCGGTCTCGTTGGATGCCTTGCCCCTCGATCACCCGGAGCTTGTCGGGGGGAAAGCCGACGCGCTGGCCAGGATCCGACAGAGGCTTGGCCTGAGGGTCCCGGACGGGTTCGTTGCCACCACCCGGGCTTATAGGCGAGTCTTGCAGCACAACCGGTTGGAGGATCGGATCCATGCCTGGCTCGAGTCTTGGGCGTCAGGGAAATCGGACGCCCGCCAGGCCTCCCGCCAGATCCAATACAGCATACTCGCAGCGACTGTACCTTCGGACGTGGCCTCCGCCATAAGACGACCGGCGGAACGAAGCGCGACATCCTGGGCCGTGCGAAGCAGCGCTTATGGGGAGGACGGCGAGCTATCCTTCGCAGGGCTCCATGAGACGGTGTTGGACGTCCCGGCCCGGGAGCTGTTAACAGCGTACCGTCGGGTCCTGGCCAGCCTCTTTTCCCAGGAGGCCTTAACCTACCGTCGAGAGATGGGCATGCTGGGGGAGGAAGCCGCCATGGCCGTCCTGTTCCAGGAAATGGTCCAGGGTGAGTCCGCCGGGGTCATCCACACTGTAGATGTCACCAACCCGCGGCAGGATACCTTGGTCATCTACGCCTCGCAAGGGCCCGGACGTCTAGTTGTCGAGGGCATAGGCGAGGTGCAACGGCTATCCGTGAAGAAAGGCCTATCGCAAGAAACCGTGAGGCAGAGTACGGAGGTCGACACGGAGCTGTCCGCTGCGGGCAGCACCCCGCACGGGCCGGCTTTCCAATCGGACGCTCAGGGGAGACCGATCCTTGGAAACGAAGCGATGAAGACCCTCACTGCTGCGGCGATGACGCTCGAGAGGTTCTTCAAGCGCCCCCAGGAGATAGAATGGACAATCGATCCAGCGGGGTGCTGCTGGATACTGCAGTCGAGGGCCTTGGCCTTTTCTATGGAGACCGGGCCGCTGCCCGATGCTGTGCGTGAGTCCTGTTCTCGCTACCGTGTGCTGGTTAGAGACACCGGTGTCGTTGCTCATGCAGGGGTGGGGGCAGGACCCGTGTATCAGGTGAGGTCAGAGAGTGACATGCCTTTGTTCCCGGATGGGGCCGTCTTGTTGACTAGATACACGGCGCCTTGGCTAGCTGCTGTGGTGCCAAAGGCAGCAGCCATCGTGGCGGAACGTGGCTCCTCTGCAGGACATCTGGCGACCATTGCTAGGGAATTCCGAGTCCCGACCCTCCTGGGGGTGGAGGGAGCCACCGAGCTCCTGCCGCAAGGAGAAGAGGTGACAGTGGATGCGAAACAGCGGGTCATTTACCTGGGGGTGATCAAAGAACTCCTCATGTTCGAGCTCGCCAAGGGGGCTGTGTTCGAGGAGTCCCCGGAATTCAGGCTGCTGCGTAGGCTCCTCAGGCGCATTGCGCCGCTCCATCTGGTGGACCCAAGTGCCCCAGAGTTCACTCCAGAAGGGTGCAGATCGGTGCACGACGTGATCCGTTTCGCTCATGAAAAGGCCGTCCAGGAGCTCATGGATCTCCCGCACCTGCTCAAACGTTTCCGAGGGATCAAAGTGTGGCGGCTGGTTTCGGAGGTACCCATGGGCCTGAAGGTCTTGGACATGGGTGGCGGTGTGGACCCTCTTACCGAGGGCGACAGGTTGCTGCCCGAACGGATCCTTTCGGCCCCTTTGAAATGCCTCTGGAGGGGTCTGTCGCAACCCGGGATTTGGAGCACGGCCCCTGTAGATGTAGATTTCAAGGGGATGATGTCCAGCTTGACGAAGACCAAGGCCGAGCTGCCGGGGTTCATCGAATTCACTGGCTTCAACCTGGCAGTGATCACTGGCAATTACATGAACCTGCACTTGCGCCTCGGATATCACCTGAATCTGATCGACGCGCGGATGGAAACGGAACCAGCCCGCAATCACATCTACTTCCGGTTCGTGGGCGGCGTCACTGACATAACCCGCAGGTCGCGCCGTACGCACCTCCTTGCCCATGTCCTGTCTCGCTACGACTTCAAGGTCGACGTCAAGGGGGACCTGATCGTGGCGAGGATACTGCACATAACAGCAGAAGAGATGGAATCTCGCCTGGAGATGTTAGGCCGTTTGATAGGTTTCACCCGTCAGCTAGATATACAGTTGAGAAACAATGATGACGTCTTGAAGTTCGCGGAGTCCTTTCTAAGAGAAGACCAGGAAGGAGCCCCGCTGACAATAGGAGGGAATCATGAACGCCCAGAAGATTAGGATTCTAGTGCTGGATGATGAGCCCATCGTTTGTAAGCGTCTCCAACCTGCCCTGGAGAAGCTGGGGTACGAGGTCAGGACCTTCATAAGCAGCCTGGAGGCCATGGACCACTTGGAGGAAAACGAGTACGATATCATCATAACGGACCTCAAGATGAAGGGGCTGGACGGGATGCGGTTTCTTCAGGAGGCCAAGAGACGCTCTCCCCGGACCGAGGTCATCGTCATAACCGGATTTGCCACACTGGAGACCGCCAGGGAATCTTTCCAGAGGGGCGTGTTCGACTTCATAGCCAAGCCCTTCAAGCTCGGTGAGATCCAGGAGATAGTAGCGAGGGCCGCGTCCAAACTCAGGGAACTTAAGGCCTGATCTTGCAGGCTGCGGATGCATTGCTCGGGGCGGTCCGAGGCACAACCGAGGCGCCAAGAGGAGACGATCTCTTTCGACGAAGGAGATCGAAAGAATTCTAGGGGGAGTCGCCATGAGGATCCTGTTCGCCGGGGATGAAAATCCATACAGCGCATACGCGTTAGAGGAAACCGCCAGACTGGCCATGAATACGTGGGCCGACGTGATCTTGCTGGGGGTATCCTCTTTGGTGCCGGCCTCTGCGGGAGGCGGGGAGATCAGGGAGGCGATGCACGAGTATAGAGACAAATTCTTGAAACACGTTGGCGATAAGGAATCCCCAAATGCCATGAGCAGGTGGACCTACGACT
>CAZOXN010000402.1:0-3563 GCA_964583655.1 uncultured Desulfarculaceae bacterium
CACTGGAGAGGGCTCGATGCCTTGGACCCGGCAGAGGTGACAAAGCGAGGGGCCTGTCTCTGGGACCCCGAGAGGGGCTTCGGCGTCTGGTTCCTGGGGGATATCTACTGGGTGGACCCGCTTCGAAGGGAGGTCAGACCCGAGAGGTCCCAGGCCCCCATGCCACCACATCTCCCTCTGGTCCTGGTCCACTTCCTCCTGAACGCCAAGGATCTGCCACTGACGGGCAGGGCGATCACCGAGAGGGAGATCCCTGGAGGTGCCTTCTTCTTTCGTCACCTCCACAAACTGCCGCTGCAACCCCTTGAGGAGGCCTTCGGCCACAGGCCTCAGTCCTTCGTGGCGGCAGGCCTGAGCCTGGGAGGGAAGCCGCAGGAGATCTCTCCCTTTTCCTTCGAGCTCCTGCCCCTGCCGAGGATACCGGTGGGGTTTCACCTGTGGCCTGCGGACGATGAGTTCCCGGCGAGGTGCGTCATCACCTTCGACAGCTCCATCGCGGGACAACTCCCGCTGGACATCATCTGGGCCCTGACGCAGGTCCTGGTCCAGAGGTTGCTGGAAAAGGCCCAATAATCAGGAGGGGAGGGCGGATGAAGCCAAGGCACGTGACCCTTGTCCTGTTGCTTGCGAGCATGTTCGGTTTTCTGGGGGGAATCCTCTCAGGGCACCTCCCTGTCGTCTCCCGGGCCCTGGCACAAAGGGAGGAAAGACAGCAAGAGGTGATCTCGGCGAGGCTTGTGTGCGGGGAGGAATTCAGGCTCCTGAACAGGCAGGGGCTCCTGAGGGCCAAGTTCGAGGTGACCCCTGGGGATGGGATCGTCGTGGCCTTCTATCACAAGGACGGGAAAAGGCGGACGGTATACGAGTTCACCGCAGAGGGCGTCCCCAGGTTCAGCTTCTGACCCCTTTGGAAGTTGATCCGGGCGGCCTCGAAAACGCGCGGCCGCCCGGCGAGACGTTATTTCTTGAACACACTGAAGAGCTTGTCCAGGACGGGCTTTTCGAGCTTCGAGACCGCTTCGAGCTCCCCGGCATCGAGCCACACGCCATCGCACTCGGAGCACTTGTCCACCTCGATCCCCTTGTAATCCACGGCGATGAGCTCCATACCGCACTTGGGACACCTCATGAAGTGCAGCTCCTTGAGCCTAGCCCTCTCAGCCTCCGCAAGCTTCTTGTGCTTTTCCTCCTCGATCTTCTTCTTCCTCTCGAACTCCAACCTCGCGAAGTACTCGTCTTCCTTCTCGCTCGGCTTCTGCACCATCGGTACGTCCCTCCTTCCGTCTGGAAAGTGTGGCCTTGGCCCTCTCTATCAAGCGCCTGGCCCATACGAACTCGGTGGCCAGGATCCCCAGGCCCAAGGGGATGACCAGTGTCGCGGGCCCCGGTGTGACGAGCATGGCTACTCCGATGAGCAGGACCGTGAAGCCGGCGATGGCCACAAACAGCCGTCTCAATTGCCTTACGGTCTTCCCAACCACGGATACCCGCCACTAGGTGAATTGAGGCCCTGGCCGTCCCCACTTCATCAGGCCTTTCCACAAGTGCCTGCCGCCCTGCCAGGGGTGTCTGCCACCCGCGGGCCACCCCCTCTCGAGGCCAGGAGATCGAAACCAGACTATTTTGCCACGTCCCAGGCCCGTCCGCAACTCACTCCACGGCTCGCACTCATCTTGACCTCTCTGCCCTTTACGCCTATCATGGGACGTCGAAAAATCCCACTTCGGGCCGGTGCTTATCTCTCAAGCTAGGGGTCCGGGCGTGGAGCCGCCGAGTCCAGAGCCCAAGGGGTCGCGCAGAGGTTTGGGGGACAAGTGAATGAACAACAGAGAGCTTCCCGAGCCCACTGACTTCATCCGCGCCATCATCGTCGAAGACATCAAGGCCGCCAAGAACAATGGGCGAGTGGCCACGCGCTTTCCGCCAGAGCCCAACGGGTATCTACACATCGGCCACGCGAAGTCCATCTGCCTGAACTTCGGGATCGCCAGGGACTTCGGGGGCACGTGCAACCTTCGTTTCGATGACACCAACCCCACCAAGGAGGAGGTGGAGTACGTTGAGTCCATCAAGGAGGATGTTCGCTGGCTCGGGTTCGACTGGGAGGATCGGCTCTACTATGCCTCGGACTACTTCGACCGCCTGTACGACTACGCCATAGAGCTCATCGAGTCAGGCAAGGCCTACGTGGACAGCCTGAGCGCGGAGGAGATCAGGGAATATCGGGGGACCCTGACCGTACCGGGCAAAGAGAGCCCGTACAGGGACCGCTCCGTGGGAGAGAACCTCGAACTCTTCAGGCGCATGCGCGCCGGCGAGTTCGAAGACGGCGCCCACGTGCTCAGGGCCAAGATCGACATGGCGTCCCCCAACGTGGTGATGCGCGATCCGGTCCTCTACAGGATCCGCAAGGTGCCTCACCACAGGACCGGAGACAAGTGGTGCATCTATCCCATGTACGATTTCACCCACTGCATCTCCGACGCCCTTGAGGGTATAACCCACTCCATCTGCACCCTGGAGTTCGAGATCAACCGCCCTTTGTACGACTGGGTCCTGGACAATGTGAGCGCCCCTTGTCACCCCCAGCAGATAGAGTTCGCCAGGCTCAATCTGAGTTACACGGTACTCAGCAAGAGGAAGCTCATCCAACTCGTGGAGGAAGGCGTGGTCCAGGGGTGGGACGACCCCAGGATGCCCACCATAGCCGGGCTCAGGCGCCGCGGGTACACCCCCGAGGCCATTCGCGACTTCTGCGACCGGATCGGCGTGGCCAAGAAGGACAGCGTGGTGGACATAGGCCTGCTGGAGCACTGTGTCCGCGAGGATCTGAACCGCAAGGCAAGACGGGTCATGGCAGTCCTTCGGCCCTTGCGGGTGGTCATCGGGAATTACCCCGAGGGCCAGGTGGAGGAGCTCGAAGGGCCGTACCACCCGGACGACCCGAGCATGGGCACGCGCAAGATCCCTTTTTCCAGGGTCCTGTACATAGAGAGGGATGACTTTATGGAGGATCCTCCCAGGGGATACTACCGCCTCGCCCCTGGGCGCGAGGTCCGGCTCAGATATGGCTATTTCATCAAGTGCATCGGAGTCGTGAAGGACGAGACGAGCGGGGAGATCCAGGAGATACGCTGCACATACGACCCGGCCACGCGAAGCGGCTTCGCCCCTGACGGACGAAAGGTCAAGGCCACGATCCACTGGGTGTCGGCCGAGCACTCCCTGCCTGCCGAGGTCAGGCTCTACGATCGCCTCTTCTCGGCGGAGAACCCCAACGAGGGCCCGGATCTCAAGGCACACTTGAACCCGGGATCCCTGGAGGTCATCGACTCGGCCCGGGTGGAGCCCAGTCTGGGCTCGGCCTCCCCGGGCGACCATTTTCAATTCGAGAGGCTCGGTTACTTCAACGCAGACCCCGTGGACTTCCGCCCCACCCACTTCGTCTTCAATCGCACCGTGACATTGCGGGATTCCTGGGCAAAAGTGGCGACGAAGGCCAACTGATCCTCCGACCGGAGCACGGACATTGGACTGAGAGGGGTCTCTCCCTGACCCCCTTG
>CAZOXN010000403.1:0-3338 GCA_964583655.1 uncultured Desulfarculaceae bacterium
GAGGGAGCGGGCAGCCGCGTTTTTCCAGCATCACCCAGACCATTTTCCCCAGGGACGGGGGCGAGTGGAGTTGCGCCGATGGTGAGGAAGACGGCAAGGGGATGGTGGGTGGTCTTGATCTGGGCGCTTTGGGCCCTACCGTGTCATCCGCAGGAGGTCTCCCAGCCCATCGAGACCGGTGCTACCAAGGCCGCGGTGGCCCTCCAGGAGGGCCGTGCCGAGGAAGCATTTTCCATATTGCAGCCGGTGGTCAAGGAGGCCCCGGGCTACATCCAGGGCCGATTCCTGATGGGCGCTGCCCTGAACCGGCTCCAACGCTATCCTGAGGCCCTGGTTCACCTCCAGTTCGTTCAGGGCAAGGACCCTCGCTTCCCCGGCCTTCAGGAGGAGCTGGGATTGGCCCTCCACAACGTAGGCAGGGAGGAGGAGGCCCTGGCAGCCCTGGACCAGGCCTTGAGGGAGCGCCCCCCCACAGGTCGTCTCCACCTCCTCAGGGGGACCGTGCTCTTGCGCCTGGAGAGGTGGAAGGAGGCTCGGCACTCCTTCGAGGAGGCGGCCAAGCTGGCCCCTGAGCTTCGGGGTGTCTGTTTCTACCGCGCCGGGGCCATCTCCTACAACCTGAGGGATTATCCCGCAGCCAGGGGTTATCTGCAGGTGGTGGTCAAGGAGGGCAAGGACGAGCAGGCCGTGGCCACTTCCAGGCAACTGCTGGCCCGCATGGACAAGGAGGAAGGGACCGCCAAGTACAGTGCAGCGCTTTGGGCGGGCTTCGAGTACGACAGCAACGTGAGGATCCAGCCCGACGACATCGTCCTGCCCACCAAGAAAGACAAAGAGGATGTCCGCTTCGTCTTCCAGGGATCCGGCGATTACAAGTTCATACAGTCGGGCCCATGGGAGCTGGGCACGACCCTGAGTCTCTATACCTCCAGCCACTTCGATCTGCGCGAGTACGACCTCCACGGCCCTCTGGGCATGGTCTACGGCGGGTATCGTTGGGGTCCCCTGTACGCCCGGGTCAGATACCAGTATTCGTATTACTGGCTCGATACGGACAGCTACCTGCGACAGCATGGCACCGGGCCCGAGATTTGGTGGACCCAGGCCCCCTGGGCCAAGCTCAACGTGGGCTACCTTTACACCAAGAACGCCTATTTCGACCAACCCGGCCGGGACAGCTTCAACCACCGCGCGGGATTCGCCCAGTACTTTTACTGGAAGCAGGATGCTGTCCTGAGGTTCTCCTACTACGTGGACACGGAGCACGCCAACGGGGGGGACTGGGACTACATCGGCCACCAGTTGGGGCTCACAGGCGCAGTGAGGCTTCCCTGGCAGATGAGGGCCCAGGCCGGGGTGGAGTACTACCTGCGCGATTACGACAACCGCCACACCGTCTTCGGGGAGCGCAGAGACGACGACCGCTGGACCTTCAGCGTGGAGCTGTCGCGGCGGATGACGGATTTCCTGGATCTCGCCCTCGGGTACACCAGGATCAGGAACGAGTCCAGCATAAGCTTCTACGAGTACAACAGGGACATCGTGGCCTTTCAGGTAAGGGCGGCATTCTAGTGTGAGGTCTTTCACCCTCGGGACGTGATGCGGTTCATACCCTGGGCGGAGTGGACATGTCAAAAAGGGAGCGTGGGGAAGGGAACAGGACAGAGGCGAGGGGGCCTGATATGCGCCGAACCATGTGCTTGGCCGTGCTGGGTGCGTTGCTTCTGGCCGCGGTGCTGCCCGTCAGCGCCAGGGCCGCGGAGGCCATCGGGAAGGTGGTGGGGGTGGAAGGCCAGGTGACGATCCTGCCCTCGGGCGGCGGCCAGGCACGCCAGGCCACGACCGGGACCGTGCTCTACGAAGGCGACACCATCAAGGCCGCCAAGAACTCCAGGGCCAAGCTCCTGATGGTGGACGATTCCATCATCACCATCGCGGAGTCCACCGAGCTCAAGCTCAGCCAGTACAGGCTGGACGACAGGCAGAAGACCCGGAACTCCACCTTGAGCCTGATCACGGGCAAGGTACGGCTCCTGGTGAGCAAGCTCGTTGCCCACAGGTCCCAGTATCAGGTCCAGACCCCCACCGCAGTCATGGGGGTGCGCGGGACCTCGGTGATCGTCTGGACCGAGACCGACCCTGCCACGGGCAAGACCACGACCTTCATGCTGGTCCTGGACGGGGAGATAAGCGTCACAGGGGCCGGGGTCACCAAGGAGGCCTCGGCTGGGATGGTGATCCAGATATCCGAGGGCGAGGCCCCGTCTGATCCGCGGCCGGCAACGCCTCAGGATATCGAAAACGCCCTGAGCGGGACCACGGTGAACCTGACCCCCGGGCAGACATGGCTCCTGCCCGGGATCGAGATAACGGCGGTGGAGGTGCCGAGCATCTCCGACCCGCCCCTGGAGCCCAGGTTCTGGGACGAGCCGCTCGTGGGAGGCGCAGGACCTGGCGGCCCCGGGGCGGGCGGCATGCTCCCTGGGCCGCCCTTGCCGCCTCCTTGGCTTCCCCCGCCTCCTGGGCCTCCCAGGTGACGGGGTCTGGGAAGATGGCGTTGATTCGGCAATCGGCCTTTCCGGTGGGAGGGGCGAACATCAGGAGGAAACCCATGTTCAAGAGAATATCAGCCTCTTTGGCCGCGCCTTTGTTCGCTCTGCTCTTCCTGCTGGGCGGCACGGCGAGTTGGGCCTTCGACTCGGGCGATCCGTACTTCCTGGAGACCTGGACAGGGGCCATGGACGCGACCTCGGATGCCTATGCCGAGGACGGCTCAGGCTCCTCGGGTGACGGCCCCAACGAGGTCGTGGACTACTGGCGGGCGGACACATCGGCCTATGCCTGGGTCCCCAATGCCCTTGGCCTCGGTTTCTCCTTGGGGCGCCTCACCCTCTGGGACAACTTCCTGGGGCTGGACCTCTTCTCCGAGTCCCATGCCATGGATGCCACGGGTGACGCGATACGTTCCTCTGCCAACAGCAACATCTCTACCCAGGAACCGTGGGGGACCAACGGCCTCTTCGTGGACATAGGCGGAGACACCACCGGAAAGCCCGTATGGGTGACCTACGAGGTGGACGTGGACGCCACGAGCGACGCCATTTGGTCTTGGTGCTGGGCTTGGGGGGGTTGGCACCTGGGAGGGGGACGGGACCCGTGGCAGCCCCCTGCCATCACCCTGAACCACGAGATACCGGTCGTCGGGGGGTACGATCCGGCCAAGGCCGTGTGGCAGTACCCGGGGCCGTACGGTTACCATGGCTGGGGGCGTCTGGACCTTTGGTACTCGGGCGGTTTTGCAGCAAGGGTGGGGGATCGGATCGGGCTATTCTTCAATG
>CAZOXN010000403.1:3348-3561 GCA_964583655.1 uncultured Desulfarculaceae bacterium
CGACTCCACCACCAGCGTGCGCCTCAAGATGGAGGTCATTCCCCCCACCGAGTGGTACGTGGATGCAGCCAATGGGACGGACGATCCGGCATACGGGCGGGGTCCAGGAAGCGACGCCTGGAGGACGATCCACTATGCCGTGGACCAGATAAACTGGATGGAGCCCCCAGGAGGCTTCCACATCCTCAACGTGGCCGAAGGTACGTATGACTA
>CAZOXN010000404.1:0-3550 GCA_964583655.1 uncultured Desulfarculaceae bacterium
GGCGCATCGCCCGGGATCTTGGGCGTCAAGGTGGCGCTACCGAGGTCATAGACGTAAAGCTTGGGGGGTCTCCAGTCGGCCACCTCGGGAGGCAAATTATACGGTGGGTTCACGAGCTGACTATCCTCATACTCGCACACCCAGGCTGGGACCTCGTGCGGTCCGAGGATGTTTCTAAGAAAGGCCCCGAGCACCAGGCAGTGGGTGTTCGCCATGGTGCCGAACCAGAGTTTTTCCCCTGACTTGGCGAGCCCCCAAACATAGGCCTGGTTGACCTTCCGAGTCCCACCTTCCTCGCACTGCGCGGGGGGGACGAGGGAGAAATTCCGCGGATCTCCCAAGCCGTAATAGCATTCGTCTGGCTGCGCCTTGGCCAACACCTCCCTGTAAAGGGTAGCGAATGGTTCATTGTTCTGGGCCCATCCATCCTGGATGGTCATCCCGCCAAGACCTATGAGGGCTGTCAAGACCATTAGAAATCGCATCCTCACCTCCCGAGAGGCCCTCGCCTCTTAATAGAGTATGCCCATTTTAGGTGGAGTGCATTCTACCCCAGCAGGCACACCAAGGGCAATCACAGAAACTTCGGGGACGTAGGCCCCGAACTCCATTGGTTGGATTCGCTGAGTTCAGGGCCTGAGTCCTTCCCAGCACCCTCGAACGAAAAAAGGCTCGGGACAGACTCCCAAGCCTTCCAAGATCACTGGTGGTCCCAACGGGACTCGAACCCGTGTCTCCGGCGTGAGAGGCCGACATCCTAGGCCGCTAGACGATGGGACCCCTGTTCTGAGTTCGTATTGTAGATACAAGGGGGACCCGCGTCAAGGCATTCGACCGTGTAACGGCCTGCGTGGGTCCCAACCCCCATGAAGTTGAACCACTCAAAGGGGGACCGGGACGGCCCGGCCATGGTCCTACTGCCGATCTTCTGGACACTGCGGAGGCCTGGTGCTATACAAGGGCCATGTCCCGCGAGTTCCCAGAGCGCCCGGTCCTCGCAGTGGGGGCGGTCGTCATCAGAGGCGAGGAGGTCCTCCTGGTCAAGAGAGGGAGGGAACCTGGGCTTGGGATCTGGAGCATCCCTGGCGGGGTGGTCCTGTTCGGCGAGCCTCTGGAGGAGGCGGTTCGCCGCGAGGTCATGGAGGAGACCGGGATCCGGGTGAGGCCCGTGTGCCCCCTGAAGACCGTTGAGCGGATCCTCCCTGAAGGCCAACGCATCAGATTCCATTACATCATAGTGGACTATGCCTGTGTGGCGGAATCGAGCGCCATCGAGGCTGGAAGCGATGCGGCGCAGGCGGTTTGGGCCCACTGGAACGACCTCGATCGATTCCACCTCTCCCAGGAGACCTTGCACGTCCTGGCATTGGGCAGAGAGGTGCTGCTTAGGGGCCGTACCCCCTGAAATCCTTCGAAATCACTCCACGGTTGCGTGCTTCAGCAATGCACCTGGTGGGTTGCCAGTGGCTCGTTGTCAGTGGCCGGTCGTAAGATGCGACCTGTATCACACGCAAGCGTCCGGCAATTCACCTGTTCACCAGCGATTGGTAAACCCGCATGGTCTCCTCGCTGACACCCTCCCAATCCTTGGACGCCGACCAGTGGGAGAGCACCCGGTCCCTCATCCCTTGGACCTCCTCAGGCCGGTCCAAGAGCCGCTGCATCTGAAGTGCCAGGTCCACAGGGTCATTGGCCCTGAAGGTGAACCCTAGCCCGCCCAAGGCCTCCTGGTTCTCGGGGGTGTCGCTGACCAGGAGGCAGTTGCCGTAGCTCAGGGCCTCGAGCAGGGCTATGGAGAGACCCTCCATCTCGGAAGGGTGAACCACCATGTAGGCGTTGGAGTAGAGCTCTCGAAGGAGATCCTTTCCTGCAAATCCCACGAATCGGACCCCTTCCAGGCCCCGGGCCTTCTCCATCAGCTCCATCTGGTATCGCCTCTCGTGTGATGCCCGCCCGGCGATGACCAGCCTCTTCTGAGTCCGCACCCTGGCGAAGGCCTCCAGGAGGACATGGCAACCCTTCTCCTGGACCAGCCTGCCGACGAACAAGAGATAGCCGTCCTTCTCCAGCCCCCACTCCTTGATGCGTTCGGGCGCCTTGCGGTCAGGCGGGTCAAAACCGTTGGGTATGTACACCACTTCTCTTGGGTAACGCCTCCTGTAGTGCTGCTCCAAAGAGCGAGATACCACGATGGTCCGATGAGGCACCCGCGCCGATGTCCACTCCCCGAACTTGAGATAGCGCCTGGCGATGGGACCCCATTTGGAACGCTGCCAGTCCAGGCCCTGGACTGTCACCACCACCTTGCGGCCGAAGATCCTGGGGATCCACGCCAAGGTGGAAGGCCCCATGGCGTGGTAGTGGATGATCTCTTCCTCCTTGAGCAGGGCGTGGAGGGTCGCCAGAAACGTGTTGCTGATGGTCTCCAGGTGCTTTGTCCTTATGGCTGGGACGAACCTCAGCTCCATGCCCCTGAAGGCCCCTCGCGCCGTGACGTATCTCCTGTGGCAATACACCGCCACCTGGACCCCCGTTGCAGCGAGATGGGCCCCCACCTCCTCCACGTACCTCTCAACCCCCCCGTAATTGGCCGGGACCCCTCGGGAACCTATCATGGCCACGCCAAAGGGAGACAGGGCCACATCCCGAGTCACGCGGCTGTAGAAGAGCTCCCTCTCCTCATCGGTGAGCCTCTCGAGGATCGCCCCCTCGTACCACTCGAAGTCCTGGGGGAGGGCCCGCCACGTCAAAGATGACCCCTCCTCGGAGAACAAGAGCCAGGGGAGCGATGGGTCCACTTCACCCCTCTGTGCGAGCCAGACCACGTCCGCCCCCTCCCGGGCCAGAGCGGCCGCCAGGTCCTCGGCCCCTCCCGTGCCACCCCCCTCCCCTGCTCCATCCACCGTCCCCACCACCACCTCGCCGAGCCAAGGGTTCTCCAGTATCAACTCCCTGAGGCGCCTCGCCCCAGGCCCCTCCCCCACTATGAAGGCCCGGCGGAGCCAGAGGCCCTTCCTGTACAGGGCCGCGAGGATCCGGCCTGCCATCCACCTGACCCCTGCAGGCCCCACCAGCAGGCCTGTCCAGAGAAAGACCGCGAAGAACCTCGACGGGGTCAGGACGAGCCCCTTTTGGACCGCCCCGAGCCTGAGCAGAAAGAGGAGTGTCACAGCGAGGGGGACGGCCAGGAGGAGGGCCCTGGTGACAGCAGGCAAGGCCTCGTTGCCCTTCCAACGCTTGGGCACACGATAGGCCCCGGAGACGGCCAGGGATGGGAAGAGCGTCAGGTGCGTCAGGCCCAGGAACCCTAGGACCGAGTGCCACGGCGGTTGAGCCCCTGGGTACCAGAAGAGCTCGCTCTCGAATCTGAGGTAAATGGCCGCCGCAGCGAGGAGGTTGAGGCAGAGGAGGTCCCCGAGAAAGAGCATGAGCACAATCCTGCGATCCCTGGGGTGCCGCATCAGCTCACCAGCCTCTGGTAAAGGGAAACGATCCTGTGGTAATGGGACTCACCGTCGAACCCGCATTCCAATACCCTTCGACGCCCCCT
>CAZOXN010000405.1:0-3531 GCA_964583655.1 uncultured Desulfarculaceae bacterium
GTGCTGGTTAGTCCCTTTTCAATGCCCAAGGCATCTCGCTATCTCCAATCCCCCACGAGTACGAACGGAGCCCAGAAGAAGGGGTGAGAGCACTCGATGACGAGCCCAGGCTGGTACCCCGCAGAGCGAGTGATCCCAGACCCTCCTCTCTCCACACTGAAGGCGATCTTCCTTTTCATCAGATCCAGCTGCGCCTGCCTCAAGGCCTCGGCCTTGGGCATGGAGGCGAGGTTGCGGTGAAAGGCCTTCATCAGCTCCACGGTGGAGTCGTCCGAGACCTTCCAGAGAGATGCTACCACGGAGGGCGCACCAGCGTGGATGAATGCCCTGGACATCCCCACCAGGTCATCTCCCTGGGGGAAATCGCCCCCAGCCCCCCTCACGAGGGCCGTCTCGCAGGCAGACAGGGTGACCAGGTTGGCCTTCACCTCCATGTCGAAGATCTCTCCCACCGTGAGCCTCCCATCGTCGCCATCGGATGGGGCGAATCTCAGATTGGACTTGAGGGGCTCAGACTCGATCATCTCCCCGTGGGTGGAAAGGAGCACCATGTCGTATCCGGGAGATTCGTGCTTGACGGAAGTCTCGGTGGCCTGCCTCCCGGTCAGCAGGAGCTTCTTGTCAAAGAGGCGTGAGACCTCTCTTGCCTCGTGCTCCGCCGCGGGGAGGGGCTCGAGGTCAGTGGATGGGTTCCCCACCGCCAGGACCGAATCCCTGTTCCCCTTGTTCTTCGAGCGGACATACTTGAGCACGCTGGCCGAAGGGAGATAGCTCACCGTGAACGACTCGAGGAGATAGCTGCCATTTTTGTCCCTCAGGGCTTGAAACGGAAGATAGTGGAGCATCCCGTGGGGGACTATCACCAGGTTGACCTTGCCCTCGATCTCCTTCTCCACCGGCCTTATGAGCATCTCATGGAGCTCAGAGAGGGGCCCCTCATGGGCATTGCTTAGGATCCCCTCCAAGGTGATGGCATCGACTGCCCTGGTGCGGAACTCCTTTAGCCGCCTGAAAACAACTTCGGGCTCGGCCTCCAGGGGCACGGCCGCCACCTTGTCCCTGGTCACAACGAAGACATACCGAACAGTCTCCCCCAGGAAGTACTCCAGGAGGACCGTCCCGCTGTCGAGCAACCCCTGGATCTCCGAAGCGCTCACGGGGCTCACCCTGATCAGGGAGGCCAATTCCGGGTCCATGTCATGGATCTGCCTCATCACCGACTCGTGCTCCTCTCGCAAGACGGCAAGCTCCTCGGCGGCTTGGGCAGAAAAGGCACCAGGGCCTCCCGCCTGTCCCATCTCCCCCTGTAGCAGTTCGATCTCCCTGCGCAAGACTCTCTCCCGCGCCAGTTTCTCTCTTACATGCTCGTTGCGGGGCTTGAGGGCCTTGGCCCCCAGCATCTCCAGCATCACCCTCGCTCGCGAGCGCTCCAGGTAATGAAACGCATCCTCGCATCTCTCCTTTCGCATGAGCAGCCTGATCATCCACTCGTACACGTGGTGCTTGTCCTCCATGAAGAGCGATTTCAATCCAGGGTCCACCACCTTTCCCCTCATGGACTCGATGATCCTGATCGCCTCCGCGTAATGTCCCAATGCCTGAGCGTCGTCCCCCATGGCCTCATGGATCCTTCCCAACCTGCTGTGGGCCCTCCACGGGACATCCACGATCTCCTGCGCCTCAGCGATGGCCCTGTGGAAAAAATTGACAGCCTCCTGGGGCCTCTGCAACCTGACCAGTGCCTCGCCCAAACACAAGTAAAGTTCTGGACCAAGGCGGACGCGATCATGCTCTGCGATCCTTGTCAGGGCGCTTTCCAGGTGCCGCAGGGCCTCATCGGGCTCGTCCAGGGCCAGCTTGCACTGACCCAGGAAGAGTTGGGCGTAGCTTGGCCAATATTTTCTTACCCAATAAGCGTCTCTTTCCCAAACGGAGATGGCATCTTCCAGGAGGCCCACCGCCTCTCGGTGCTTGCCCAGGCGGGACAGCGCACGGGCCTCGTAGAGGAGGGCGAGACCTCTGTGGGTTCCCAATCCTCGCTCTTTAGCGATCTCGGAGGCCCTCCTCGCGTATGCCCTCGCCGCCTCGTAATTGCCGAGACCGAACTCGTTCATCGATGATATGACGAGGACGAGGACCTCCATCTCTCCCCGGCCTCGCAGGCCTTCCCTCAGACGCCGGAGGAGCCTTTCGGCGCGAAGGTGATCGCCCACGCGCGAGAAATGCTGTGCAAGGGCTGTCCATACATGGGCAGGCCTTTGGTCCCAGAGGCCCGAACTCAAAAGTTGTTCCAGGTCCGACTCGATCTGGGCCTCATGTTCCCGCTCCCAGACAAGGACAGAGGCGGAAAGACTGCTCGTCTCGTTCTCCACCCTGGCGCTGCCCCTCACGTCGAAATAGAGAAGGTCCGCCTCCGTGGCCGAGAATACCACCGCGTTCGCTGGCTCTCTGCTATCTCCAATAAGGAGGCGCCTGTCTATTCCGTGTTTCCCGACCCTGACCCAAAGGCGCTCGTGCGGCGGCGATGGGCATACAGTCGGGTCCGAGTCAGCGATCACACCCTTGGCCAGCACCGCCACGGTCGCCCTCCTGGGTATGCAGATCCCAGTCGGGTTGAGGGAGCCCACCGCGGCGATGGGGACCCCATCGTAGAGCTTGTAGTGGGGGGTCTCCAAGGTCGGCTTGGCGCACTCATGCGAGACCCTCGATAGCTCCCTGGCATCCTCGGCTGCGTGAAGCAGGCCTCTGTGCTCGGGGTCTTTCACCCTCATGGCCTCGAAGAACTGGGCGATGCCGGCATAATCAGGGCTCTTCCAAACGAAGATGTGAAGATCGAAATAGCCCCTGTTGTCCGCATAATTCCGCGGCTCCTTGGTATCTCCATACATGTCTAGATAACCGTCTTTCACCGCGAAATGGAGGTTTCCGGAATGTTTGGCAGTGAGGGTAGCGGCATTTCGGCCGTGCAGCGGATAAAAATGGGGGGTCCTTCCCACCCTGGCCAGGAGGGGCCACCCGAACTCAGGCCTTACATCGTGATACCAGGACGCAGTAGATCCAAACGCGAGATCCACGCTTCCAGTAGCGATGATGGTGTAAGTATCGCCCGCATCGACATGAACCCCCGAGTCCTGCATGCCCGGCACATGGCCCGGGAGGATCATGTGCTTGTATTGCTTCAGCAAGGGCGAGGGCTGGGCGGGCGCGGGCAGGGTAGAACAGCCGGCCACGACCAAGGACAACAGCCCCACGATCAGACTCACTGCAGCCTCGAACCCTCTCATGGTCTCCACCCTCCGTTGACTGTTGAACCTCGGACCCACGCCAGCCGCTTCTTCAGATCCGCGCGCATCGATCTCTCCCCTCCCTTGCCTCGGGACGATCACGGCCATATTTTATGGCAAAGAAAAAGTTGCCTTGTCAAGCGGGGGTCCCCTCGCCTTCACACGGGATTCAGCGAGGGGTATCAAGAGTGGTATTTCTCGTCCTGGCCGCCGCGACGACCGTGGCGGCGAAGACGCGGTGTGGGGG
>CAZOXN010000406.1:0-3509 GCA_964583655.1 uncultured Desulfarculaceae bacterium
GGATAGTGCTCATCTGGGAGCTCGGGTGGATGCTGGTACTCTATGGCATGAAACAGCCCCTTGCCCCTAGTGAACCTGTCCTTGTGCAGATAGGGCGTCCCCGGATGGTCCGGCGTGGGACACGGCCATTGAAGGCCGCTCTTATCTATCCTGTCGTACCTGATTCCCCCGTAGCTCGGCGTGACCGAGGCGATCTCACCCATGATCTCCTCTGGCCCCGCATAGCGCATGGGATGTCCTGCGCGGGTGGCGAGTTCGCATATTATCTCCCAGTCCGGCCTGGCCTCGCCAATGGGGTCTATGGCCTTGCGCACCCTCTGGACCCTACGTTCGGTGTTGGTAAAAGTACCATCCTTCTCGGCGAACGAGACCCCAGGAAGGACCACGTGGGCAAGCTGGGCCGTCTCGGTAAGGAAGATGTCCTGGACCACCAGGAACTCCAGTCTCTTGAGGGCCTCTTCCACATGGTGCAGGTCCGGATCCGAGAGCATCGGGTTCTCACCCAGGACGAACATGGCCCGGACTGTGCCCTTGTGGGCTGCCTCCATCATCTCCATCAGGGTCAGGCCAGAGGCCTCGGGCAGCGAGCCGACGCCCCAGGCCCTGGCCATCTTCTCCCTCACCTTTGGGTCGTTCACGGGCTGATATCCCGAGTAGACATTGGGCAGGGCCCCCATGTCGCAGGCCCCCTGGACATTGTTCTGGCCCCTCAGCGGGTTGATGCCGCAACTGGGCAGCCCGACCTTGCCGCAAAGCATGGCGAGATTGGCGAGTGACTTGACATTGTCCGTGCCGGTGGTGTGCTGGGTGATGCCCATGGCGTAGAGGATGGTGGCCGAATTGGCCCTGGCATAGACACGGGCAGCCTCCGCCAGGTCTTCGGCCGGGATGCCGGTGATGGACTCCACGTCCTCCGGTGGGTAAGAGTCCACGACCCGTCTGAGCTCCTCAAAGCCCTCGGTCCGATCCTGTATGAACGACCGGTCCTCCAGGCCATCTCTCAGGATCGCGTGCATCATCCCGTTTATCCAGGCCACGTCCGTGCCTGGCCTAGGCCTGAGCCAGATATCCGCGTACCTGACGAGGTCTATCCTCCTCGGGTCCACCACGATGAGCTTGGCCCCCCGCTGCCGCACGGCCCGTTTGACGTGGCTTGCTATGATGGGGTGCATCTCCGTGGTGTTGGAGCCTGTCACCAGTATGGCCTCCGCGGCCTCTATCTCGGCTATGGAGTTGGTCATGGCCCCACTTCCAAACGCGGCGGCAAGACCTGCCACCGTGGAGCTGTGTCAGAGACGAGCGCAATGATCTATGTTATTGGTCCCGATCACCCCCCTGGTGAACTTCTGCATGAGGTAGTTCTCCTCATTGGTGCATCGGGCCGAGGAGAGGACCGCTATGGAGTCCGGACCGTGAGCCTCCTTTATGTCCAGGAGACCCTTGGCCACGCGGAACAAGGCCTCGTCCCAGTCCACGGCGCGGAACTCCCCGTTCTCCTTGATCAGGGGCCTGGTGAGGCGGTCCGGGTGGTGGATGAAGTCGTACCCGAATCGGCCCTTGACGCACAGGCTTCCGAAATTGGGAGGTCCGTGGAGGTGATCCGACGTCACCTTCACCACGCGGCCATCCACCACGTTGAGGTCCATCTGGCAGCCGGTCCCGCAGTAAACGCAGGTGGTCCTCACCTTCTTGACCTCCCAGGGCCGTCCCCGGAACTTGGCCTGGGTCTCGGTGAGGGACCCTGTGGGGCATACGGACACGCACTCCCCGCAGAACACACAGTCCGATTCACCATAAGGCAGGTCCCAGGCGGTGATGATCTTGGCCTTGCCACCCCTGTACCCGAAGTCGATCACCTCGTTCACCTGCACCTCGTTGCACGCCCTCACGCACCGGCCGCATAGGATGCACTTGTTCAGGTCGCGCTCGATCATGGAGTTGGAGGTGTCCTTGGGGTACCTGGGCGAGTCCACCGGGAACCGGAAGCTCTCCACCCCTAGATCGTAGGCCATCTCCTGGAGCTCGCACACCCCGTTGGACTGGCAAAGGAGGCAGTTGTGGTCCCCGCTTGCCAGGAGCAGATCCACCACGAGCCTCCTGGCCCTGAGGACCCGCGCGCTCCTGGTGTGAACCACCATCCCTTCGGCCACTGGCGTGGCACAGGAGGCGACTAGCGCCGGCCGCCCCTCCACCTCCACCACGCAAGCCCTGCAAGCCCCGGAGATGGGAAGCCTGGGGTGGTAACAAAGGGTGGGGATGTGGATCTTGGCCTGACGGGCCGCCATGAGGATGGTGTTTCCAGCAGCGGTGATTACCTCTTTGCCGTCTATGGTGAGCTTGATTGAGTCCATACCTTGCTCCTCGTCACGAACCTGGCATTGACGATTGCATCCCCAAGGGCAATGTCACTCTTGCTTGTCGTCAGTTGTCATCCTGTCGTCGCAGGACCGAAGGCAAACCCTCGAACTGCCATTCTCGCCAACTTCCGAGATACTTGGACCGCGCATCGAAGCAGGGCAACCGGTCCTCACGCGATTGTCCACCATGTCCTCGACGATCTCGACACTCCTGGCGACTCGCCACTTCGGACCCGCAACCTAACACTCGCTACCCGATATCCAAGCCCCGTCACGTCCGTATGACCGCACTGAACTTCGTCGGGCACACCTCGAAGCAAGTCCCACATCGGATGCACTTATCCTGTATTATCCGGTGGACCACCTTCGGGGCCCCCTCTATGGCCTCCACCGGGCACTTCTTGCGGCAGATGCCGCAGGCCTTGCACTTCTCCGGATCGATCTCATAGACAACCAGATCAGGACATACCCCGGCAGGGCACCTCTTGTCCCGGACGTGGGCCTCGATCTCCTCTCGAAAGTATCTCAGGATGGTCAGAACAGGGTTCGGGGCCGTTTGGCCCAGACCGCACAGGGAAGAGTCCTTGACCGAAAGGGCCAGCTCTTCCAGCCTCTGGATGTCTCCTTCCTCCCCTTTCCCCTTGCAGACGCGCTCCAAGATCTGATACATCCGCTGCAGTCCCTCCCTGCACGGCGTGCACTTGCCGCATGATTCGCTCTGGGTGAAGGTGAGGAAGTACTTGGCCACATCCGCCATACAGGTAGTCTCGTCCATGACCACCACACCGCCAGAACCCATGATGGAACCAGCCTTGGCCAGCTCCTGGTAATCCACGGGGAGTTCCAACAAGGATTCAGGAAGCACCCCTCCGGAGGGTCCGCCGGTCTGGACGGCCTTGAAACCACGATCATTGAGGATCCCGCCCCCTATGTCGAAGATGATCTCCCGGAGACGAATCCCCATGGGTACCTCTATGAGTCCGGAGTTCTTGACCTTTCCGGTTATACAGAAGACCTTGGTCCCTTTGCTGTTTTCTGTCCCGAAGGAGGCATAACTGCTCGCCCCCTTCAGGACGATGAATGGGACATTGGAATATGTCTCGACGTTGTTGATGTTGGTCGGCTTGCCCCACAGGCCCGCCTGAGCCGGGA
>CAZOXN010000407.1:0-3485 GCA_964583655.1 uncultured Desulfarculaceae bacterium
TGCTCGCCCTCTTCACGCTGCATCGCCCTATGATCCCTTACGGTCAAACGTCCCTAGCACGTGGCCAGCCAGCCATGCTCCAGAGGGCATTGAAAGCCAAAGGCCGGACCCGAGTCCCCACTCGGCTGAATCACTGCTCGGATCAGCCAATGTGCAACGGCCATTGCCGCTTGCCATCACGCTGTTTGCACCGTGGGGTCGAGTCAGGGGATCGCCGACGAGGCAGAGCAAACTGGCCTACATCCCCTCTTCACGAAGCTTCTCCATGAGTTCTCGCTGGCGGCGAGTGAGCCTCTTGGGCACCCGAATCAGCACTTTGACATAGAGGTCCCCTTTGGCTTCCCCCTTCATCCCTGGAAGCCCTTGCCCCCTCACCCTGATGCGGGAATGGGCATGGGTCCCTGGCGGGATCTTCACGCTGAGGGTCTTTCCCTCCACGGTCGGGACCCGGATCTCGCCACCCAAGACGGCAACCGAGAACAAGACCTCCTGCTCCACCGTGAGGTCCCGCCCCTCCCTCTTGAAGACCGGATGTTCCAGGACATTCACTCTCAGGAAGAGGTCTCCTGGAGGACCACCGTACGGGCTCTCCACCCCCTTTCCCCTCAGGCGGAGCCTCTTGCCGGATTCGATGCCCCTTGGGACCCTGACCGAGAGGCTCTCCACCCGGCCGCCCCTGGGGATGGATATCTTCCTCTCGGCGCCAGTGGCCACTTCCTCGAGGGTGACCTCCAGTTCCATCTCCAGGTCCTGCCCCCTCACCGGCTCCTGGTATGCCCCTGCCCCACCAAACCCACCGAACCCAAACCCGCCTGGCCTGAATCCCCTCCGGCCTTGCCTCGCGAAGCCCCCACCGAATATGCGAGCGAAGATGTCGTCCGTGCCGAACCCGAACTCCCGGAACAGGTCCCCGACGTCGAACCCCCTGAAGATATCCTCCTGGGAGAAACGCTGGCGGAATCCCTCGGCCCCGAACATATCGTACTGCTTTCGTTTTTCTGGATCGCTCAGGACGGCATACGCCTCGTTGATCTCCTTGAACTTCTCTTCGGCCTCCTTGTTCCCAGGGTTCTTGTCCGGATGATACTTGACGGCCAGTTTACGGAAGGCCTTCTTGATCTCATCCGCAGAGGCGCTCTTGGAAACGCCCAGAGTCTCGTAATAGTCCCTCATGGCCTAGGTTCACTCCTTGACCATATCCTGTTGCGCCATCCCCACGAGCCACTATTGGTGACCGCACGAGGGTCCTCTTGTGTTCCCCGGGATCCAATCCATGGCCGGCCACGGTCAACTGCCCTGACGCTGTCTGAGTGCGTCCCCTGTTGCGCGCGGCAACGTACCTCGCCCCTGAAGACCATCCTCACCAGCTATCCTCCAGGCCCATGGCTCACTTCCTCTCGTAATACTCACGAATCAGACGGGCAAGATACCCCTCGGGCGAGTCCACGGCCTCCCTGGTGAGGATGAACTCGTCTTGGCCGATCTTCTCCCTTATGAGGCGCAGCCCGTGCTCGTAGTTCTCCAGGAGCTCTTCCAGGACCTGTCTGGGATGCCGATCCTCTTCCAAACACCGCTCCATGATGCGATCGACCGCCCCTTCGTCGAAGGTGATGCTAAGATCAAAACGGTCGTAGAACCTCCTCTCCTGGAACCGAATCGCCTTGCAGATCCTCGCCATGTCCTCGAAGGCACCTTGCAAATCCAGCCCGCGATCCACCACCATCCTGGTGGCCATCTCGATCCTGGTCTCGGTGAGGACAGCCCCCAAACGCCTCTCGTACTCAGCGGCCTTTCGCTCGATGGTCTCCCTCACTACTCGGCGTTCCTCGAACAACGCGCCCCTTCTCGCCTCCTCCAGTTCACCTGCCACCGGATCGGCCAAGATCTTCTCCAGTGTCTCTTCCGGGCGTTCCACCAGATCCCTGGTCACCACCAGTTGAGAGATCTTGGTGGAAGGCAGCTTCTTCTCGAAACGCATCAGGGCCCTCTCCATGGCACTGACCAAGCCCCTGGCCCCCGTCCGCTCTTGGTACGCCTGCTCGGCCAGGAGCCGCAAGGCCGCGTCCTGGAACCTCAGGTCTATGTCATAGGCCCTGAAATCTCGTTTCTTGCCCTGGGTCACCGGACTGTTGGGATTTCTCAGTATCTGATAGAGGTCATCCACGTCCAGTCTGTCGAATACCACGATCACCGGGAGGCGACCCACGAACTCGCTCTCGAACCCATACTCGATGAGATCCTCCGCCTTCACATGCTGGAGGTACTCGTAGCGGTCCTCTTTGGACCTGATCTCCGCGGCAAAACCCATGCCCTGGGCGTTCAGCCTCTTCTTTATGATGTCTTCCAGCCCGTAGAAGGCCCCGCTCACGATGAAGAGGATGTTCTTGGTGTTGACCTTCTTCCTCTCCCTCTTGCCAGTCTTCCTGTACTGCTCTATGGCCTCCATGAGAGAGATGGGATCGTGAGGGACCCTCAGGTCCACGTCCGTTTCCTCCATGGGCTTCAGGAGGGCCCTCTGTACCCCTGCCCTGGATACGTCGGGTCCTATGAGGTTGCCGCTGGATGCGATCTTGTCTATCTCGTCGATGTAGATGATCCCGTACTGGGCCAGTTGGATGTCCCCGTCCGACTCGTGCACCAGGTCCCTGACCAAGTCCTCCACGTCCCCGCCCACGTACCCGGTCTCGCTGAACTTGGTGGCGTCCCCTTTCACGATGGGCACACCCAGCTTCTTGGCGATGAGCTTGATGATGTAAGTCTTGCCCACCCCCGTGGGGCCAATCATGATGATGTTGTTCTTGATCTGCCCTACACCGTTGAGGCGATCTGTCAGCCGGTGTTCCTCCATGTAACGGATGCGATGGAAATGGGTACAGATCTTGGTGGCCAGCACCTCCTTGGCCCGCTGTTGTTTGACGACATACTCATCCAGGAAGGCCTCGAGCTCCTCGGGTTTCATGTCGAACTGGATCTTGGAGACACCCTTGGGCTTCTCCTGCCCACCCTGATCCGTCTCCTCCAGGGCCGCCTTGGGCACCAACATGGAGACCCCCAACTTGATCCGATCCCCGTACTTCTTAGAGAGGTAGTCGTTCAGCTCCCTCTCCAGCTCTTTGTGATCCGGGATCTTGTCCTTTTCATCGCCCATCTGCTGTCCGTCTCCGGTCGGTCGAATTCAAATCCCTTCTCTAATACTAACCACCCATTTCCCTGATGGCAAGGACACCGTCAGAGGAGTTCCTGCGCCCTCCGGAGGCGACTCGCCAGGACGGGGAGCATCTTCACTGCGAGTCTCGGCTGGCTGTTCAGTAGCTCCATGAAGTCCGGGTGCCTCACCTCCAGGCACTCGCTCTCGAGGTTGGCGACGACCGTGGCTGTCCGCTCGTAGTTGTCCAGGAGCGCCATCTCCCCGAAACACATCCCCTGCCCCCCGAACCCGAGGGTCCTCTCGTTGATCCCCATGTAATCCTTCACCGCCTTCACCT
>CAZOXN010000408.1:0-3484 GCA_964583655.1 uncultured Desulfarculaceae bacterium
ATGGAATGTCCGATGTCCTGCAATCGTACCACCTGGGAAACGACTGGTGCGCGGCCTTCGATAGACACCCTTTTGAAATGACCATGACCATGAATTCCTCTGTCTGCCACGGCGTGGTAGCCTGCTACGTCTCGAAGAAGCCCAACGTTACACCCATGTGCAGCAGCAGTTACACCGCCGGCAAGACGGAGCAAGGGGAGATAAACTGGATCTGGCCCGGGGCCCAGCTCAAACCCACGGTCCGGTGGATGCTCGAGAGGACCGTGAGGGATGGCGGCGTCTCCTTCCCGCGGACAGGGGAGACCTATCCTGGGTTCAATGTCTGCAAGCTCTGCCCGTTCTTGGTGTGGACCCAGCCCAAGGAATAGGGAAACTTCAATGGAGGGGGGCAGATGAGGTCCCCCTTCCGGTTGGATATGGTGTTTCCCGGGGATTGGGCAAGGGAGGAGTTTGGTCCGCAAAAAGCCCCAGCGCCCTGGTGGAGGTCACCCTCGAGGGCACAGGGGGCACGCACCGCTTCCCCCGGGATTGTCTGAAGAAGCTCGGGGCAGGCAGGGAGTTCGAGACAACCCGTGGGGAATGTCGCTCATCGAGTTGACAAGGCCGCCGGAGACGTTTGATCCCGAAGTGCTGTCTTTCTCTGCCCTGGTAGCGGCTCCGCTTCTGCCGCCTGAGAGGCGCTCGTGACCCGACCTGCTCCATCAGGCCGCGCGAGCCTTTCCGCCCACTGCGTGCAGCCAGGGGCGAAGAGATGTCTCGCCACGGCGGACCCTCCGGAAAGGCTGAACCTTCCGGATCGCCCTGATCTGAAGGAGAGGCTTCTGCCCGGCCCTCGGGCCACGTCGTCGGTGTGCCTGCGCTTCAGGACTACGGGTCCCGGGAAGAAGCGCCCTCCGAGGCACATGGAACCCCGATGAAGCGAGTCCGTGGAGGCCAAGGTCCCGGGGCACTACACCACGGCGGATTCGGCTAAAGCCGAAAGGGTCACGTGTGCTTGTATGGGACGAATGACGCCTTCGGGAGTCGATACTGGTACGTGCACGCACGTCGGCAAAGATGACCCCGGAGGTGATGGGAAAACCCGAGAATCCGGCTGGACCATCACCGCCATGATGAGGTATATTGGGTCAGATGTTTCCAGGGTCGAGCGCTACTGCCGATTCCTGAAGGTGAGAAGATGAGGACGGGGATCACGGTCGGAGTGATTGTCCTTGGACTTTGCTGGGTTTCCGTAGCGAGGGCCCAAGGACCGGGTTTCACCCAGGAAGATCGGGACCGGCTCATACGGCTGGAGACAACGCTTCAGGTCTTCATGCATCAGGTGGACAAGCGTTTCGAGCAGGTGGACAAGCGTTTCGAGGAGATGCGCCAGGATTTCGACAAGCGGATCCAGGAACTGCGTGAGGACATGAACAAGCGTTTCGAGCAAGTGGACAAGCGTCTCGAGCAGGTGGACAGACGCTTCGAGCAAGTGGACAGGCGTTTCGAGCAGATCATGACATTTCTCTGGATCCTGGCGGCGATCTTCACGACCCTTACCGCCACGGTTATAGGCTTCGCCTACTGGGACCGAAGGACCATCATTCGCAAGGCCAGGGACGAGGCCATAGAGCGAATAGAGAAGGAGGGAAGGCTCAAGGACCTGATCCAGGCCATGCGGGCCCTTGCCATGGACAATCCCAGTGTGGCCGAGGTGCTGCGAAGATTTCACCTCCTCTGACAACCCCGAAGTGCGGCGGATAGTTGTACAGTCTGGCGCCGGTTTTCTCGTCATCAAGGCGGTCCGATAGCTTTTTTGGAGGAATGCCAGGATGTTCTGGGTCAAGAAGGCGTTGGGTTCTTCTCTGTTGCCCGTCTCCCTGTGCCTGGAGGTGATGCTCCTGGGGCTGGTCTTGATCTGGCTGACCCGCAGGCGGGCGGCTGGACGGGTCATCTTTTCCCTCGGGTTCATCGCCCTCGCCCTCATGGGGTATGGGGCGTTCTCCGACATGCTCCTCAGGCCACTGGAATCCGAGTACCCCCCTCTCCAGAGGTTGGATGCTGCCTCTCAGGTCAAGTGGGTCGTGGTCCTGGGAGGCGGGGCGGTGGCAGACCCCAAACTTCCGGTCACGGGCCAGCTTTCGCAGAGTTCTCTGGTACGGCTCGTGGAGGGGATCCGACTCCAGAGGATGCTTCCAGGAAGCATAATGATACTCTCCGGTGGGGGTTATTTCGATAGCAAGCCCTCGGCCGATATCATGGCGGAGGTTGCCAAGGCCATGGGGGTGAGCGAAGAGCAGATCGTCCTGGAGCGCACCTCGAAGGACACGGCCGATGAGGCTCGGCTCATCAAGGAGATAGTCGGAGAGGAGCGATTCATCCTGGTCACCTCCGCCTCGCACATGCGCCGCTCCATGGCCTTGTTCGAGAGACTGGGCATGAGGCCCATAGCGGCCCCGACAGGGCACCTGGTCCGCGACAAGGTGGGGGGAAGGACCAACCCAGGGTCCTTCTTCCCCAGCGCAGACGGGCTCCAGAAGGCTCAGACCGCCCTCTACGAGTATCTGGGCATCGGTTGGTCCAAGATCTTGGGGCAGATATAGGGATGCCCCCCTATCCCAGGCGCAGGACCTTGGCCCCCCGTATCTTTCGCTCCTTGATCTCCGCTAGGGCCTTGTTGGCATCCTCCAAAGGGAATTCCTGGAACTGCGGCCTTATGGGGATCTGGCCAGCCAGGTCCAGGAAGCCTGTGATGTCGCTCCTGGATACGTTGGCCACGCTCTTTATCTCCTTTTCCATCCAGAGGTGTGTGGGGTATCGGATCCGCAAGAGGGCATCCTTGTCCAACTCCTCCTTGCGAATGGCGTTGATGACCAACCTCCCGCCGCTCTCGAGATTCTCCAAGGCCCTCACCACCGTGTTCCAGACCGGGGTGGTGTCTATGATGCAGTGGAGCCTCTCGGGAGAGGGCTCCTCTGGTGGCCCGGCCCATGCAGCCCCGAGTTCCAATGCGAACCCCCTTTCCCCCTCGCTTCTGGCAAAGACGAATACCTTGGATCTCGGGTAACTGTGCCTCACCATCTTGATGACGAGATGGGCCGAGGCACCGAACCCGGTCAGCCCCAGATTCTGTCCGTCCCGGATCCCCGTCAGTCTCAGGGAACGGTAGCCGATGGCCCCAGCACAGAGCAATGGGGCGGCCTCGGTATCGGTGAACATCTCTGGGATCCGGTAAGCGAAATCCTCCGGGACAACCATGAACTCCGCATATCCTCCCCATAAGTCCCTCCCTGTGGCCTTGAACTCCGCGCAGAGGTTCTCCCTCCCCTGCATACAGAACCCGCACCTCCCGCAGGCCGAATGGATCCAACCCACCCCGACCCTCTCTCCGATGTCGAACCTCTTGGCATCGGCACCCTTGGCCTCGGTCCTTCCGACGATCTGGTGGCCGAGGACCATGGGTAGGCTGGCCGGGGGAGTCCTCCCCTCTATCTCGTCCAGCTCG
>CAZOXN010000409.1:0-3481 GCA_964583655.1 uncultured Desulfarculaceae bacterium
GTTAAAGCCCACCCCTGCCGGAGCCGTCGGGCACCCATCGCAGCCAAGCAGACAGTCGCGCGTCTGACGGGAATGCGCCCGAGTCCTTGTGCTAGGGGGCGGGATGGGAGCCCCCGCCTGCGAGCCGCTGGGGGGTGATTGCGAAGGCGCAAAGCGAAGGGAAATGGGGCCCTCCCACTCAAGCAAAATGAAACTAATGGATTACCTACAAGGGTCCCCGTCGTTACCAGCGACGGCGCCCCCCTCCGCCCTCTCTTCTCTTGTCCCGGTTATCGGGCCTGGGTCGTGCCTCGTTGACGATGATGTCCCGCCCTTTGAAGGCCTTCCCGTTGAGGCCCTCGATGGCAGCCTGGGCCTCCTGCTGCGACGGCATCTCCACGAAGCCGAAGCCCTTCGACATCCCGTTGTACTTGTCCGTGATGATGTTGACCGACTTGACCTCTCCGAAACGCCCAAACGCCTCCTTCAGGTCGTCTTCGGCAGTCTCGTACGACAAATTACCCACATAAATGTTCATCGCTGCTTTCCTTTCTCGAGGAGGAGGTTTATTGTATGGAGACAGTGAGCGCGATGCTGGAAAGGCCCCTCGAACGATCCCAAGCATCATGAGGCACTCTTGGAAGGCAAACTTCCAGACTGGGCTCCATGACCATTATACACATCTCTGGGCCAAGACGGAAGGCCGTATCGCGCCAGCTCCCCTCGTGAGAGGCTCTGGCTTTCCCTTTCCTGGTCACTGTCCATCGGTTTTCCGTTTGTGTGGTTGGGGGTGCACGGCCTGCTTCCTCACAGGAGACAGGCTTCTCCACCAGACGGCTTCCTGACGGGCCACCGCGGTTCATGTCTCTTGTTTGATCCTCGCGTCGGCTCGATTCTATGACTTGGTCGTCATCCGTCGGGTCGGTCAAGGAGAAAGGAACGGAAAGCACGGGGCATTATCAGGTCGTGACGCTGGAGTTTGGTCCTACGATGCATTGTCATTGGGATGTCGAGTGCAACGGGGTGAAGCCATACCGAGGAAAGCTATGTCGGATCTGCTCAGGTCATTTTCCCGTCCAAATCGTCCGGAGGATCGGTGCGGCAACGATGTTCCGGCGTGATGGGTGCCGCTAGGACATGGGAGAGCAGGTCGAGGGGCACGGATAGATCTTCCATTTCTACCTTTGACCCATCCTCAAGGGCCCCTTACCCGCCCCGGTTTCGACAACGCAGATGCAACAGGTACGTCGTCGAGAAAGAGCCTATCTTGCTCCGAGGGCCTTCGCCGCCTTGTTCACGTCCCTTGGCTTGACCCAGAGAATCGCCCCATACCGGCCGGCGCCAGAGGATACGGCGTCCATGGCCGTGACGTTGATCTTCTTGTCGGCCAACCCCTTGACTACCTCGGCAGCCGCACCCTTTCGGTCCTCACCCTGAACCAGAAAGGCGAATTTCTTGGGCCGGATCTTGAGCTTGAGTCTTCGGGCCGCGGACATGAAGACCCTCGTGTCCTCCGGGATGAAATCGAGCTGCGCCTTCCTGCCCCTTGGGAAGCCAGAAAAGGCGAGCAGGTTTACCCCTGCCTCGGCCAGCAGGCCCAATATACGCGCCCCCTCCCCTGGTTTGTCCGTCACGTCCATCGCGAAGTACGCTACCTTACGAATCTCGTCGGCCATGGCCAGTCCCTCCTTTGAGGTCGTTGTTGATTGCGGGATTTTAGCACACATGGACTATAAACGGTATCGCTCTCTCGCGGTATTGCTGCAATTGTTCTTGTTCCTTACCCCGACGTAGGTGGTATCATGGCTATGAGCTCCCGCCTCAGGCACTACGAGGCATGGCCCGAGAGACCATGCTTGCCGTATCTCTTGCAGGGTCTCCCCCCCTTTTCCTGAAAATTGCGAATGAGCAATTCATGGACGCGGCCTGCCAGCCCTTTCGCTTGACCTGGGATTTGACGCCACCAGGGACAGGGTGCACAATGTCCCTGCCCGACGAGAGGGGAGCGGGGTTGCGAGTCAATGAGGGTGCGCTCCATACACCCGTGGGACATGAGGCCGGAGGAGGCGATGGCCTTGCAAGAGAGGCTTTCGCGGGGCCTTGTGCTCAGGGGTGAGGTGGGAAGGCTCAGGCTGGTTGCTGGATGCGATGCGGCATATCTCACGAACGGACAGGGTATCGTAGGAGGGGTGGTGATCTGGGACCTGGAAGAGGCCCGGGTGGTGGAACATGGGTTGGCACTGGGGCGCGTTGTTTTTCCTTATATCCCAGGCCTCCTGGGATTCCGGGAAGTCCCAGTTCTCTTGGATGCGTTATCGAGACTGACACGAGAGCCGGATCTTGTCCTTGTGGACGGTCAGGGGACGGCGCATCCTAGGGGCCTCGGCTCTGCCTCCCATCTGGGGCTCCACCTGGACGTCCCCACCTTGGGATGTGCCAAGAGTCGGCTAGTCGGCACCCATGAGGCGGTGGGGCCCCGAAGGGGCGAGGTCGCATGGCTCGTTCATAAAGGCAGGCGTGTCGGGGCAGTCGTGCGCACCAGAGAGGGAGCAAGGCCGCTTTATGTCTCCCCGGGAAACAGGATGAGCCTGAGGGGCGCGGTCGAGGCGGTCCTTCAGTGCCTAGGGCGGTTCAGGGTCCCAGAGCCACTTCGCAGGGCCCACCTCCTGGTCCAGGAGAGCAAGAGAAAGGAGACTCGACGTGGGTGAGCTGTGGAAGCTATCGGCCCTCGATCTCCGGAAGGAGATCGCGGCTGGGCAGGTCAAACCCTCGGAGGTGACCGAGGCGATCCTCGGTCGTATCGAGGAGGTCAACCCCAAGGTGAACGCCTTTTTCACCGTGACCGCTGAATACGCCATGGCCCAGGCCCGAGCAGCGGACGAGAGGCTCGCCAGGGGCAAGGCGAGGGGTGTCCTCTTCGGGATCCCCGTTTCCCTGAAGGACCTGATCTTCACCAGGGGGATCCGTACCACCTTCGGTTCTCTCATGTATGAACACCTCGTCCCCGATCGAGACGAGGTGGTGGTGGAGAGGATCAAGGCTGCAGGGGGCATCATCCTCGGAAAGACCACGACGTGCGAGTTCGGTTACAAGGCGGTGACGGACAGCCCCCTGCAGGGCGTAACGCGGAACCCCTGGGCCCTGGAGCGCACTCCAGCGGGATCCAGCGGCGGGGCGGCAGTGGCCGTGGCCACTGGCATGGGCCCATTGGCGGTAGGGAGCGACGGCGGGGGGTCCATCAGGGCACCGGCTAGCTTCTGCAGGGTCTTCGGCTTCAAGCCTTCGCGCGGGAGGGTCCCTATGCATCCGATCCTCTCCGGCTGGGAGAGCCTCGACCGACGCGTCTCCCATCTGGGCCCCCTGGCCCGCACGGTGGCCGATGCGACCCTGCTCATGGATGTGATCTCGGGGGCCGACCCCAGGGACCCAGTGTCTATGCCCGGCAGGAAGGTCTCTTTCCTGAAGGGCCTGGCCGGAGGGGTCAGCGGCCTCAGGTTGGCCT
>CAZOXN010000410.1:0-3457 GCA_964583655.1 uncultured Desulfarculaceae bacterium
GCCAGGATCCTTCCACCGTTGTCAGGGTCTGCATTGATCTGGTCCACAAGGTCTTGGAGGGTCGTGGCCCCGTCCACTGTCACCTCCACCCGGCCCAGGGGCTGAGGCGGCTCCGACTGGTCGTAGATCCAAAGGTGAAGATCCCCTGGCCGGATCCCCGAGGCGAAGGGGAGATCCGAGGTAGAGAGGGGGACGTCTGCCTCGACCGGGACCTGGCTCGACTCCTGCGTCATGGGGGCCATCCCCACGGAGGGCACGTGTTGCACGTTGACCTCCCAGATGAGGGCCCTGCTCCATCGATCCAGCTCTTCCAGCAGGTCTGGGATCCTGCTGTCGCGCATCTGGACCGAGGCGCCGATGGCACCCCCGGTCACCGAGCCGGTGATCTCCACCCAACCCCCTTTGCCATCGCCCCACAGGACCTCGGCCTGTCCCGGGGCGTCCTCCGTGCAGGCCAGCCGCCACGCCTGGATCCCCATCACCAGGGGCGCCCCCCCAGGGGCTAGGACCGTAAACATCCCGTCATCACCCTCCCAAGTATGGATCTCCAAGAGGGCCGCGAGCTCCTCGGTCTTGCCTTGCCTGAGGTCCCTGAGATCGTTGGCACGTTGACCCGTCACCTCGACCCTTTGGATTTGGTCGTTCAAGTCTGCGATCTGGGAGATCAGGTCATTGGCCTGATTCACCGCCGTCTTCACGGACTCGTTGATCCTCCCCCGCAGCTCAGCGAGGTTTTCGGCCAGGAGCCGCACCCTCTGGGTCAGTTCCAACCCCGTTTGACGGAGGGCCAGCCTCTCCGGCATCGTCTCCGGGTGAGCTGCGAGCTCCTCCCATGCGGACCAGAAGGCCTCGAGCTCCGAGTTGAGGTCGCTCTCTGAGGTCCAGGTGAAGATCGCTTCCACCTGTTCGTAGACCGCTGCCTTTGTGTCCAGGTCGGCCTTCCGTGAGAGCGCGGAGTTCAGCTGCACACCCAGGAACTGATCGTAGACCCTCTCAACCGCCTGGGCCCTGACCCCAGTGCCTATCTGCCCGGGTCTCCCTTCCATAGGGCGCCCGGTCTCAAGGAGGAGCCTCTGTTGGCTGTAGCCTTGGGTATTGACGTTGGCTATGTTGTGCGCCGTTATCTGGACGCCAAGCTGTTGGGCATGCAGGGCCCACTGCCCAACGTTCAGGATGTGGCTGATCCCGGACACCTGCCCCTCCCAACGCCCCGGTTCGCTGCATCGCGCGAACCAGGGGCCTCCCTCGTCAGTGATTCAATGGGGTCTCAGGCACGACGCTCCACACTGGGCCCAGGGGAGTCCCCCCGGGTTCGGCCGTCCCCGCCATAGAACCCCTGGCCACAGGGGCGCAGCCCCTCTAGGAACTCCAGGGACTTGGTGACATGGCCCAAGGCGGAGCCTATCAAGTAATGGTTTCCCTCGCTGAGGATTCGGATCTGCTCCAAGAGTTCCTCCATCTCCACCTTGCACCTGGCCAGATGAGACCTCGTGGGCTCCTCCGCCCCCTGTATCACCTTGGAGAGAGAGACATCCCCTTCCCCGTGTGGGATGCAACAGCGGAGCTTCTCCCCCATGGTGACACGGCACTCCTCCAGGATCTTCCCCTGGGTCCTGAGTGTCTGTTTCTCCTTCACTGTCTCTAGGATACCGTCGAAGTCCTGGCGCAGGAGACTGAGGCGTTCCTTGAGGAGGAGATCCTTCTCCAAGCGGAGATGCTCCAGCTCCCAACGGAGATGGGTGAGCAATTCCTCGCAGATCGCCGACGATCTCATGGTGGAGACCCCCTCAGAGCTCGCCCAGGATCAAGGCCTGGAGCAATCTGTCAGAAACTGCCTGCAGGTCCACCTTGTACTGTCCTGTCTCCACGAGCCTCCTGATCTCCTCCACCTTCTTGGATCGCACCTCGGGGATCTGCTCCAAGGCCGCCTTTATGTTCTGGATCTCCCTCGCCTGAGGGGAGATGTCCACCTTCTCACCCCACGGCCCCGGGTTCGGGCTCACTTGGCGGTCCTTGCGCCCCTCTTCCAGTTCTGTATTGCGGATCAGGCCCCGTACGCCGATGGAATCGTCGCTCCCGTTGACCTTCATCTCAAGACTCCTCTCCGGGCAACGCCTGGCAGCAACTCAAGGCCATTCCCATAGGGATGACGGACCGGGATCCCCACAGCGGACAGACCGGTCCCATCCCCTGCCTTTCCACTGAGACATGCTCTTCCCTGGAGGGATGTGCCAGTTCGTTCCAGTCCCTCCCAGGCCCTACCTCGGGTCGCCTTCTCTGGGCCATGTTGGGCTCCTGACGGAGTTATCGGACCGTTGTCCGAAACCTTTAGCGGTCCCTTGGGCCCAGGAGTATTCGATTCGCAAGCCTTTCCCAACCTCGTCTCCAGGACCTTCGCAAGGCCCACCCCTCGACTGGCGCAAGCTCGTGCCAGCTCCTCGTCCAGGAGGGCCTGGTAGAGCGTCTTCTCCCTCCCCCCACCACCGAGGGTCGTCCTCCTGAGGCCCTTCACCACCCCCTCCAGGAACAACGCCTCGAGACCCTGCGCGGCCTCCCTCAACCCCAATCCCTGTCCTCGCCCATACTGCCCTTGGCCCCTCCACCAGGCCGGGACCCCGCCGGGCAGACCATGCTGGACCGTGGCAATGGGAGGCACCTGGGACATCACATCACCTCCAGATGGGCGTGCAAGGCGCCTGCCCTGTGGATGGCCTGAAGGATGGTGATGAGCTGCCTGGGCGTGGCCCCGATGGCGTTCAGGGCCCTGACGAGTTCCCCGATGCTCACCCCGCCCTGCAGCAAGACCACCCCAGCAGACCTTTCCTCGGCCTGTATCTCGGTACGAGGCACCACCACTGTCTGCCCCCCTGGTGCCATGTCCGCGCCACTGCTCGGGCCTGTAGCCGGGCCAGAGCCGGGAGGCGGCCTCGGGGCAAAGGCACTGGGTTGGGAGACCTCGGGGGTCTCCTTGATGATCACTGTCAACCCGCCCTGGGCGATGGCCACTGGATCGATCCGCACCCTCTCCCCCATTACCACAGTGCCGGTTCGCTCGTCCAGTATGATCTTGCCCGTTGTGTCCGGTGTGAGCTCCACTCCTTCCACCGCGGCCAAGAACTCGGAGACGCTGCCGCTGCGGTTTGCCGGGACCGAGAGCTCAACGGTGCGGGAGTCCAGGCACATGGCAGTCCGGTCCCCCAACCGGGCATTTATCGCCTCGGCGACCCTGCGGGCAGTGGTGAAGTCCTCGCGGTGGAGCAAGACGCGGAATGCCGTCTTCCCCTCAAGGGAGACAGACACCTCCTTCTCCACCGTGACCCCGTTGGCCACTGTCCCCACGGTGGGGTGGTTCTGCTGGACCCTCCCGCCAGAGTTGCCGCCGAAGGCAAAGCCTCCCACAGAGACCGGGCCTTGGCAGACCGCATAGACCTCCCCGTCCGGTCCCCTCAGTTGAGTC
>CAZOXN010000411.1:0-3454 GCA_964583655.1 uncultured Desulfarculaceae bacterium
AGCTCAAAGGCCAGCAGTGTCACGCTGGTCTTGAGGTAGTCCATGGTCCCGCGCTTGTAGACCAGGGCCACCAGCAGCTCCGGCTTGCCGTCCTTGGATGTGGCCTTCACCTGGTAGTCGCTCACATAGCCCTTCATCTCCCTGGTGCGCCAGTTCTCCATGAAGTCCACCCCGTCCCAGGAGAGGCTGAAGATGGCGCTCTTGGTGAAGAAGCGGCTCTGCGGGAAGAGCTTCAACGGCTCGTAGTTGTTACACAGGATCACCTCGTCGATGCCGTCCTGATCCAGGTCCACCGTGACGATCCTGGCTGGAAGCCAAACCCTGCTGTCGGGCGGGTCCTCGTTGGGGGGGACGCCCCGATCCAAGTCCTTGAGGAAGTAGTTGCCCGTCCTCCCGTAAGGCTCTGTGCTGACCCACACGAGCCCGCCACGGGCGTTGAAGAGCTTGAGGTAATCCCTCTGGTCGAAGGCCAGGTACTCATCCACCCCGTCGCGGTCCATATCCACCATGGTGAGGCCGAGGACGCAGACCTCCTCCTTGAGGGGGATCTCCTCACCCTTGACCAACTTGTCCCCCTCCCACTTCATGCGGAAGATCTTGCTGAAGGGGGAGAAGAGGGGATCGCTCACCCTGTTGGTGAAAAAGCGGGTGCGCTTCTCCTGGGCCAAGAGGACCATCCCGTCCCTGATGCTCCTGGTCACCCTGAAGAAATAAGGTAGTCCATGGGCCAGGACCTGATACCTCCCGTCCCTGTACTCCACGACTTGGGAAACGACGGTCTCCGCCTTCTCCAGTATGGCCGTCACGTAGATCTCGGCCATCCCGTTCTTGTTGACGTCTGCCACATCCAACCCTATGACCTTGGCCCGGGGGGCCACGAGGTTCACCACCGTTCGGTTGGAGGCGTCGGCCATGATGTTCTTGTAGATGTACATGCGATCCTCGTCGGCCAGGATACCCTCCGGTGTCCCGTCCCCGTCCAGATCCCCGATGTCCACGGCCTGGATGTCAGCCAGCCCGAGGTCCGGGCTCTTGCTGTAGCCCCGGCGGGCCTTGTCCGCCTGGTAGGCCATGATGAAGGCCGGGTTCAGGCTCCCCTCAGGACCCGCGATGGCAGGCTGGTCCTCGGAGCGCGTGAACACGTCATCACCCCTCCCTGTGAACCCTCCCGGAGGCACAGGATACCCGCCAGGGGGCACAGGGTAGGCGATGGCCGCAGTCCCCGGGACGATCTGCTGCTGAGGCAGTCCCCCTGAAGGCTGGGGGGAAGGTGCCTGCGCGGCCGGTGCCTGCGCCACCGGTGCCTTGGCCACGGGCTGACCCAAGGCCACGGCCCTGATCTCCTGGGCCAGACGCCCCACCTGGGGGATGACCCCGTCCATGCTAGGGGCCTCGGCGGAGAGCTGGGCGCTGCTCGACCCCTTGCGCACATCCGCCACCTGGCCGTCCAGGCTCACGTGTCCCCCGAGCTTGGATATACTACCGAAGACCACGAAGTCGGCCCCCAGCTTCTTGCCCATGGCCGTGGCCTTGGACAGGTCCACACCCGAGGAGATCTCCTCCTTCAGGGCCAGGACCGATGCCCTCTCCACCACCTGGATACCGCCGCCCTGTGCCAGCCGGCTGGCCAGCATGTCCATGAGCCCCCTCTGGAGATAGCTCAGGTCCTCCGGGCTGTGGATCTGGAAGGGCAGTATGGCCACGCGCACGGGCGCCCCCTGCGAAACGGCCATAGCCGGCGGCAAGAGGCAGAAGGCCGTCATCAAAACCCCCAAGAGGTGTCTCTTCATCTCGTACCCCCAAGCCGTGATTCTGAAAGAGAGGCCTTGCGGGTTTCAAACCCCACAACACGATTAGATCTTACGCCCTGCCGGAGGTTTACGTCAAGGAATGAGGAGGGGCTCGATCCAGGATCCACCGGGGCGACCATTTGTTAGGAGATCATCGAGATCCGGCGCTGGTGGTCACCGAGAAGCCCCTCGGGTCCACGTGCATCCCGGCCAAGGCCTGAAGGCCGTAGCGGTCCAGATAGAGCTGGAGATATTCCCTGTCCCTGAGGTAATACCAGAACGGATACCCGTATGTCTCCGAGATGAGCGACCTCCTGGCCTCTCGCACCAGTTCTGTTACCTCCTCCCGACTCATGCCCCTGTCACAGTTGAATGAGGCCAGGGTGGAGAAAGGACCAGGATGAGGCATTATCTCGCTGATCCCGAAGGCCTCGGGCTCCTGGTAGATGCGGGATTCATTGTTGAGGTGGAACTCGAAGAGATAAAAGGAGTGGATGACTCCCCGGTTGTCCCTGATCCAGGATATGGTCTCCTCCGCCTCCCGCCTGGTCTCGGTGGGAAAGCCCAGGATCATGCAGGCGTGGTTCCAGATCCCCGCTGCCGCGGCATCCTCCAGGACCCTCAGGGTGGCATCCGGATCCGTTCCCTTGTCCATGAGGCGGAGGATCCTGGGGTTGGCGCTCTCGATGCCCCACCTGAGCTCCTTGACCCCGGCCCGAACCATCAGATCCAGGCGCTCGCGCGTAAAACCCTTGTCCGGCCTCGCGTAGAGCTGGAGGGAGACATCCAGGCCCGTCTCGAGGACCCTGCGGCACAAAGCCTCCACGTAAGGAGGGGGGAGGCAGTCGTCGTTGAGGGCGAAGTCCCTCGCGTCGTATTGCTCGGCCACCCTGGCCATCTGCCCCGCGGCCTGATCCGCCTGGATGATCCGCGGAGGGCCCTGCTGGTGGCGAGAGCAGAAAGTGCACCTCCCCCAATAGCAGCCGTCCGAGAACCGAAGCGGCAAGAAGGACCTCGGGACCAGGTACCCCCCGAGGTCGAGCCCGTGAAAGTCAGGAGGTGGGAGGTCCCTGAGCGGCAGCGGAGGCGGTGGCGCGTTCAGGCGCACTGCCCCGTCCTCCAGGAAGCACAGGCCAGGGACGCCTTTCAGGCCCCGTCCGGACCCGACGGCCTCTATCAGGGCCCTGAGCGGGGTTTCACCCTGGTGAGGGATGAGGCTGTCGAAGAACTCCCGGAATAGCCGGGGCTCCTGAACGAACCCCTCGTGGAGGGCCAGGCAGTGCTTCCCCCCTAGGACCACGTGGATCCCTGGGAACCGACTCTTGATGAACCGGCTCATGGTAAGGGCGGGCAGGAGTTGATGGGGTGTGGAAAGCGAGATCCCCACTATGTGCGGCCCCTCGTCCAGGATCCTTGGTGCCAGGCGATCCTCGCAGAAGGAGAGGAACGGATTCCCACCCCGGCCGCAAAGATCGCTCATCTCCTCCAAAGACCCTGCCCCGGGCCAGCGAAGGCTGTTGAAGGCGATGCCCAGTGGCCCGTGAATCCTGGAAAGCGCCACCAGGAAACGCCTCGTCTCCTGAAGCCTGTGGATCAGCTGCTGCGGCTCGAAAAAGGTCTCCGGGTCCCTGATCGGGCCCGGAGACCATGCCATGTCCCTCAGG
>CAZOXN010000412.1:0-3454 GCA_964583655.1 uncultured Desulfarculaceae bacterium
CGGAGATCCTACGAGAGATGCAGGAGATTCGCTCCCTCAGGGTGGAAGGCGACGAGGCGGTGGAGAGGGGTGGGGCGATGATCGAGTGCGGCATGGGGGAGCTGGACCTGCGCCTGGAGAGGCAACTCCAGGAAGTGGAGAGGGCCTTCGAAAGGATGCTGCTCCAGGGGGAGACCAGGGAGTGATGATGGATGGCTCCCAGGGGCTGGGGATCGATGGCGGTGAGCTCCGGGATCGAGGGGGCAAGGGGCGAGACGCGATGACATCAGGTGCCGGGCCGGAGGACTCAGGGATACGGCTCGCAGCGCAGGTGGAGCGCTACCACCGTGCCCTCAGGGAGATCGAGACCGTGCATCTCGATGGAAGGGTGAGCCGCGTGGTAGGCCTGCTCATCGAGGGGCAAGGCCCTGGGGCCACCATAGGCTCCCAGTGTCTCATCTATCCCAAGGAAGGAGCGGCGCAGCCTGTCCTCACCGAGGTCGTGGGTTTCAGAGATCAGACGGTGCTCTTCATGCCCTTCGGGGAGACCCGCGGCATAGGCCCTGGCTGCAGGATCGTCGCAAGAGGGGATCCGGCGGGGTGCCGCGTAGGGGGTGAGCTACTGGGAAGGGTCGTCAATGGCTTGGGAGAACCCATAGATGGTCGCGGCCCGCTCCAGGCCAAGACCGTCTACCCCTTGTACGCGTCCCCCCCCCATCCCCTGCGCAGGCAACGCATCCAGAGGCCCGTGGATGTGGGCATACGGGCCATAAACGGGCTCCTGACCTGCGGCAAAGGACAGAGGATAGGGATATTCGCTGGATCGGGCGTGGGCAAGAGCACCATGCTGGGGATGGTATCCCGCTTCACCAAGGCAGATGTGAGCGTCATTGCCTTGATCGGGGAGAGGGGACGCGAGGTCAGGGAGTTCATAGAGCGCGATCTGGGCGAGGATGGGCTGAAGAGGAGCGTGGTGGTGGTGGCCACATCCGATCAGCCACCCCTTGTGAGGATGAGGGGGGCCTTCGTGGCCACGGCCATAGCCGAGTTTTTCAGGGACCAGGGGATGGACGTGCTGCTGCTGATGGATTCCCTCACCCGTTTCGCCATGGCCCAGAGGGAGGTGGGGCTTTCCGCTGGGGAGCCCCCCACCACCAAAGGGTACCCGCCCTCGGTCTTCGCCATGATCCCGCGACTCCTGGAAAGGGCTGGGATCCCAGAGAGGGAGGGGTCCATCACGGGCCTGTACGCGGTCTTGGTGGAGAGCGACGATTTCAACGAGCCCATCTCCGATGCGGTTCGTTCCATCTTGGACGGCCACGTGCAGCTCTCCAGGGACCTGGCAGTCAGGTCCCACTACCCGGCCATCGACGTCCTGGGGAGCGTCAGTCGTCTCATGCGCGAGGTGGTGGAGGCGGAACATATGGAAAAGGCGAAGAGGTTTCTCGAGATCCTCTCGGTCTATCGGGGAGCTGAGGACCTGATCCAGCTCGGGGCGTACATGCGGGGGAGCGACCCAAGGGTCGACCAGGCCATCGAGTGCCTCGGTCCTTTCACGCGTTATCTCAGGCAGGGCATCGACGAGCCAGTGAGCCTGGAGAGGAGCGTGGAGGAGCTCGCGATGGTGGTCCCTGATTGAGAAAGGGGGCGCAGGTGGGGTTCAAGTTCCGTTATCAACGCCTGTTGGAACACCGGCGGGAGATGGAGAGGTTGGCCATCTTGAGGGCGGCGCGAGCCCACGCGGCCAGGGAGTTGGCCGCTCACGACCTGGCAAGGTCCCTTAGAACAGAGGAGATGATCGGGCGCCGGTGGTGGGAGCTGGTGGGTCGAAAGACGCCCATGCGGGAGCTCTTGGAGATCCAGGCGCAGTGGAGGGGCGCCGTAGAGGCCACTGCGCGCCATGAAAAGGTCCTCCTAGAACGAGAGGAAGTACTGTCAAGGGCCAGGGACGAGCTCTTGACGGCAGCGAAGGCCAAAGAGGTCTTGCTCCGCCTAAGGGATAGGGCCTTCGACGAATTCGCGGGTTGGATGAGGCGGATGGAGACCGTCGAGCTCGACGAGGCCTCCCTGAGGCCCTTTGCGGTCCCGCGCGAGGGCTCGGGCGAGGGCGATACCTCGAAGGAGGTGCCGTGATGAGGAGATGTGGCATCCTGGCGGCGATTGCCGCCTGGACCCTTTGCGAGGTCGGGCCGAGCGCGTGGGCGGCTGGCGAGGTGGGAAGGGCGCAGGCTGGAGGGCCTGCTCCCCAGGTCCATGCCTCGATCCCCATGGTCATCCAGATGATGGAAGAGGTCAGGCAGCGCGAGAGGGAGATGGAGACTCGTGAGGAAGGGCTTCGAAGGAAAGAGGCGAGGCTCAAGACCCTCGAGTCGGATCTCGCAACCCTCCTCAAGGCCATGGAGGCCAAACAGGAGGAACTCAGGGCCTTGCGCAGGAGGATCGACCAGGAGGAGGACTCCAGGGTGCAACAGATGGCCAAACTCATGGAATCGACCCCCGCGGAGCAGGCCGGAAGGATCCTATCCGAGCTCGACCCCTCGAGCTCAGCACGGATCCTAGCCAAGATGAACAGCCGAAAGGCTGGCAAGATCCTCTCCTCCATGGACCCGAAGAAGGCCATACAGATAAGCAGCGCCATCGCCAAGGCCCATCGGTAACATGTCGTGGGAGGTCGCGCCCCCAGGGGCCTGAGGGGGCGATTCTTCCCGGGACCCGGCAAAACCTGCCCCCTGTTTCCCCTGCCCTATGACCCCTCCGCCCCCCCCTTTCTCCCTCAGCCAAGTCCCTTCTTGTCGGATCCCAGGTCCAAATCCTGTGGAATCAAAGCGCCTCCGCCCTGCCTGCGCCAAGCAGGGCAGGGCAGGCAGGCCTGCCGCTTCGAGAGACGCCAGCAACCCGTGAGCACTCCCTCGCATAAGCGGTGGGCCGTGGGTCCCCTCCACGGCCCGGATTCGGCCTTGGCACTCCAATTGCATCAGGTGGAGATCGCCATGAACACGACCAACGTGCCCGTGACCGTCTGCAAAGGGGGAGGGCCGCAGACGTCTGCCCGTCTTGATGGGCAGGGGTCGGGGGGCGATGGGGCCTTCGCGGACCTCCTGGTGCGTGCCTCAAATGGAGGAACGGACGCCCCTGAAGGGGCGATCTCCGAGGGGGCGATTCAGGATGCAAGGCCAGGGGAGCTGGATTGGGGAGCCCGGGGCTCCCTCTCGGATGGAGGAGGGGTGGATCTGCCTCATATGGGCCCAGGGCAGGTCCTCCTTCCCGTGGATTCTGCACCCTCTCATGGCGTTGCGATGGACGTTATGGTCGCTCTTTCATCCGGGACCCAGGTCCTGGTGCCCGCGGTGACGGAGACCTTGGAGGAGGTGAAGTATGCCAGGACTTGGGCCCCGGAACCCTTCCCGAGCCCGGATCCATGCCACGGAGCGGTCTCTGCGCCTCTGCAAAGGGACGAAGGTGGGAAGGATGCACC
>CAZOXN010000413.1:0-3450 GCA_964583655.1 uncultured Desulfarculaceae bacterium
TGGCCCGCTCCAGGAACTCCCGGGCCGCCTTGGCATCCGGGAGGGGCTGGGCCTCCCCGGCCAAACAGGGGCCTGGCTTTACCCCTGCCGTTGCGATGGCAGCGCACACCCCCAGCACGAGAATTTTCCACTCAAATGTCATCTTCATGGTCTCACCCTAGGTCGGAATCGTGAAAAATGAGGGCTCTTGTCCAAGAAGATCCCTGAAACGAAGACAGGATAGAGCACTTAAGTGAAACGAGTTTGAACGAGGTGTGACAAGCGGGTGACCGGCCGAGACGCGCCACGGGTTTCGGAACCCATGCGGGCTTAGCCTGGCTCACCCCCCTGGGAAGGGGCCCGCATCAGGAGCGGCTCTTGGCGCGCAAGGCCACACCCAGCAGTCCCAGGACCGCCAGAAGCAGGGCTTCCTTGGTCATCCCCGGCACAGCAATGAGATTTGGGGAGAATGCGTCCAGGGGGTCTGAGCCCATGGAGACCTCATCTCCATCTGTGAGGCCGTCACCGTCTGTGTCCGGGTTGTGGGGGTCTGTGCCGTAGGAGTGCTCCTCGGCGTTGGTGAGGCCGTCGGCATCTGGGTCCAGGCCGGCCTCCCCTGGGTTCAGATGATCAAAGCCGTGGTACACCTCCCAGTCGTCGCCCATCCCGTCTCCGTCCGTATCTGGGGGGATGGTGATGCGCCAGGCAAGTCCATAGGCATGGTTGAAGACTTGGGCCTGGCCCGGCCTCACCTGGAGCCTGTAGTGCCGCCCGGGGGAAAGGGGAACCCAAAGGTTCTCGCTGTTCTCCCCCGTTGAGGTGGACTCCGCTGCCAGTCTGGGTCTCTCGGGGTCGGTCAGGTCTTCCAAAAACAGGTCCAGGTCGTAGAGAGCGGCCTGGCCGTTGAAGTTGTTCCATGTGCCGCCCTGGATTTGGATGTTCCAGACCAAAGAGGCCTGGAGCATCCGTGGGCTCTGATCTGTGGTGAAGTGATAGGATCCTGTGCTGTTGGTCCCATCCGCCCCCCGAAGGCCGGATCCAAGTCCCAGCCGTAAAATCCGATGCTCCCTCCCCCTGTGGGGTGATCCTCGGCGCTGTTTTGCTCTCCGGCGGCTGTTATGTGATAGGTGTGGTACAGGTGGAGCTGCCCGGCCCCGAAGCGTCTGTCCAGGCCGTTTGGGCTTCGGTTCTCGGGACTCAGCCTGTAGTCCACTATGTCGGCGAAGCTCCCGTTGCGGGTGACGCGGTTTGCCCCGGCCATGAGGGAGGCCTTTACCACCTGGGAGCGCTGAGCGTTTAGAATCAGGGCCCCGTCCCTGTCGGTGGTGTGCGATTGCACCGGGTCATTGGACAGGGCAGGATCCCCGCCTGTCTCCAACAGGAGGGCCACAGCCGAGGCCCCCAGGGGGGCTGTGTAACTGGTGGGGCTGTTGGGCACCACCAGGTCCGGCTTGGTGCGGCCTTCGGTGTATATGGAATCCACGGCCACCGAGCCCCTCTGGTGGAATCCGTCAGACCTCCCCACAGAGATGGAATTGAAGGAGCTTATGAGCAGGGCCTGATTGGTGGTGGAGTTGGCAGGGGCCACCACCTGGATGAACTGGTCGGCTTGCACCAGGAAATCCAGGCGCCGAAGGATCTCGGAGTCAGCCTGGGGCCCTCCTGACCCCACCCAACTGTGGTTGGCCACACGGCTGGGGGAGGACTTGTCCGCGGAGGAGAAGCTGTAGCCCGGCTGGTACGTGTAGCCATAGTGGAGAAAGCCGTTTGTGAGGTAGTGGTTGGCCTCATAGCAGTGGATCTCCGTGAGCCCTGGGGAAAGGGAGGAGCTGTTCCCGTAGAAGAGTTGTCCCACCACGGTGGCGTGGCTGGAAGCCCCGGGCACGCTGTCCAAGGTCTTCTTGAGGAGCCTCTTGCCTGAGAACTGGGGGTCGGCCGTGTTGGGCATGAAGGGGCCGGGGGGCTCATAGGAGGTGCGGGCCTCCACCTGTGTCACCAGGACCCCGCTGCCTGTGGGCATGGCCCCCTGAAGCTTGGACTCAAGGAGGCCCAAGCCCATGTCCTCTTTGTAACCGGCCTGGCAGGGTTGGCAGATGCCCAGAAAAAAAGCACGGCCAGGGCAAAAAAAGAGGCAGGGTCAAACCCCGCCCTGCCTCTCCCATTGGGAAAGAACCCTTTCACTTCTCAAGCCTTGCCCAACTTCCATCTAAGCCCGACCAATCCCACAAGACCAGAGCCCAGAAGCCACACAGCCCCGGGGAGGGGCACCGCCCCGAAGTTGTCCACATGGATGGTGCCGCATCCGATGAAACCGAGGTTCTCATTGTACTCAAAGTCCCCGTTGGTGAAGACCAGGCCGATGTCGTTGTAGGAAAGGAGGACTTGCTCGAAGGTCATGTCACCCAAGTTCTGGTTCGGCCAGAGGATGAAGTTGGACTCCAGCAACGGAATCGTATGCGTGGTCCAACTTGTGTGCCCATTGGGGTTCCAGCTGTAAGTGTTGTTCGATACCCAGTACCGGCTCTGGTCGTCGTAGTACCCTATGTAGAAGCGCACGCGGGCTTGCTCTCCCGAGGTAACCTGCCCCTGGATCATGAAATCCACGGTCAGGGTCTGGCCCGTCAGGTCTCCTAAGGCGTCCGTTCCGAAGGGCGCCTGGATCCCGTAGAGCCGGGTCCCGTCCGTTCCGTCGTCCAGGCAACCCCACACGTTTCCTCCCGGGTGCCCGCCGGTCCCGCTCCAGCCGGCAATGGCAAGCCCCACACCCCCCTTATCGTTTACGGTCAGGGTCAGCCAGCCGGCATTGTCTGTGTCGAAGGTCTCAATGTACCCCGAGGCAGGGCCCGCCAAAAACAGAAAAAGGGCGAGCACCCCGGACGCTCTCAAGACCGCTTTCATGTGATCTCACTCCTTGGGAAGGCCTGCGGGGGATTGCCCCCCGCAGGCATGCTTTGGGGCCCGCCTAGGCGGACCGCGTCATCCCCTTACGGAAGCTGAGGATTGCTGGCGCCCACGTACCCGGGGTAATACCTGTCGGTACCCTTGTTGAAGACCATCTCATCCGCCGTAGCCCAGAACTTGGCCTTGGTGGAGGGGATGTTGGCCGGGTCGGAGGCAAAGGCCACCAGGGCCTCTTCAAGAGACGTGAGCGCACGATTGAAATACAGCCACTGGTTGGAGTAGAAGTCGTACTCGCCGTTTCTGACCTTGGTCCGGCGGGGCTCAACGCCGTTGTACTTGAGGGCGTGGACGTTGGGGTAGTTGTCGGTGCCTTCCAGCTGGTCGGCGTCGGCATAGCCGATGGCGCCTGCAAGCTGGTTGATGCACTTCATCTCGTCCGAAGAGCCGTCATTGAACCAGACCGTGGGGTCGCTTGCACTCTCATTGGTCACAAGGGGCCAGCCACAGAGTTCTGCTGCCGCGCTTCTCATGACAGCCCAGTCCAGGGTGGCATGGGTGCCGGATCCGGCA
>CAZOXN010000414.1:0-3446 GCA_964583655.1 uncultured Desulfarculaceae bacterium
AAAAAGGCGAAGAGGTGAAGATCAGCGGGTTCGGGAAGTTCCAGGTCAAGGAGAAGAGGGCCCGGAGGGGGAGGAATCCCCGCACCGGGAGTGACATGACCCTGCGCGAGAGACGAATCCTGGTCTTCAGGACTTCTCCTGTCCTGAGGGAGAAGATCAATTCGGGGAAAAGGGCGTAACACCATCAGCCTGGGACGCGTATCTCTTCACTCTTCCGGGCAGCGGCAAGGGGGGTGAGGTCCCCCCTGTGGCGTTGTCCAGGCGGGATGGCCACCGTCTTCATCACTGAGCGAGATTGGGCCCTGGTGGAGGGGCGAGGCGCAACCATCGGATCCCCTGTGCGGATGAGGCGAGTGCAAGGGCGACCGAAAGGAGGCTTCTCGCAATATGGGCAGACGGTCTGATCGGCATCCGAGGGATCCGGCTAGGCAGCCAAACCCTGGCGTCTGTGCCGAAGCAGGGGTCGAGAGGATCACCCCCATGATCCAGCAGTACCTCCAGATCAAAGAAGGGTACCGGGACGCCATACTCTTCTACAGGATGGGCGATTTCTACGAGATGTTCTTCGAGGACGCCCGGATCGCTGCCAAGGTACTGGATATCGCCCTTACATCCAGGGACAAGGACAAGCCTGACCCGGTGCCCATGTGCGGGGTCCCGTATCACTCCGCCTCTTCCTACATCGCCAAGTTGATTCAAGGGGGGTACAAGGTCGCCATCTGCGAGCAGGTGGAGGACCCCAAGGGGGCCAAGGGACTCGTGAAGAGAGAGGTGGTCCGGGTGGTGACCCCGGGGCTGATCCTGGACCCAGAGACCCTCGTCTCGGATGAGAACAACTACCTCATGGGGATATTCCCCAACGGGATGCGTTTCGGCATCTCCACCCTGGACCTTTCTACAGGGGAGTTTCGGGTTACGGAGGTCCAGGGGGAACGGGCTCTGCAATCCGAGGGGGAGAGGATAGGCCCAAGAGAGGTCCTCATCCCTGAGGAGGCAGGACAGGGGGGAGAGCTCGAGAGGTCCATCGCTGGCTGGAGACCTGCGGTAGTGAATGCTCGGCCCGCCTTGGACTTCGACCTGGGGCGTTGTACCCGCCTCCTGACCGGGCACTTCGGTGTGCTCTCACTGGACGGGTTCGGTTGCCAAGAGATGCAAGAGGGACTCTGCGCGGCCGGGGCTGTCCTCAGATATGCCCTGGAGACCCAGGGGGGGAAGCTCCCCCACATCAAGGCCCTCCTCCCGTACCGCCTCCAGGATCATATGATCCTGGATGATTGGACCCGCAGGAACCTGGAGCTCTTCGAGAGCCTCCAGGACCGCACGCGAAGGGGCACCTTGATCTCGGTGATGGATCGGACCTGCACGGCCATGGGAGGGCGAAGGCTCAGGAGATGGGTAAGCTATCCCCTCGTGGATCCAAGGGCCATCGATGAGCGACTGGACGCGGTGGACGATCTGGTGGCGCAAGGGGAGAGGCGGGACCTCCTCAGGGAGAACCTGCGGCGGGTCCAGGACATGGAGAGGTTAGTGAGTCGCGCCTCCATGGCAACGGCCAATGGGCGCGACCTGGTGGCGCTCAAGGAATCCCTGAGGGTCTTGCCCGTGATCCGCGAGGCCATGGGGGGACTCCAAAGCGCTCTGCTGGCCAGGATCAGGGACCAAATGGACCTGATGGAGGACGTAGTCAGCTGGATCGATACGACCCTCGTGGAGGCTCCGCCTCTGGGGCTGAAGGAGGGAGGACTCGTACGTCCAGGGGTGGATCCGCGGCTGGACGAGCTCGTGGAGATCAGTCGCCATGGCAAGGATTACATCGCGCGTATGGAGGCCAGGGAGCGGGAGAGGACAGGAATACCCACGCTCAAGATCGGGTTCAACAAGGTCTTCGGGTACTACATCGAGGTCACCAAGATCCACTCCAAGTCCGTCCCGTCGGAATACGTGCGTAAGCAGACCCTGGTGAACGCGGAACGGTACATCAACGAGGAACTCAAGGAATACGAGCTCAAGGTCACTGGTGCCGAGGAAAGGAGGATCGCCCTCGAATACCAGATCTTCTTCCAACTCAGGGAGAAGGTGGCCTCACAGGCCCCCAGGATCCAGCGTACGGCAGAGGCCGTGGCAGAGCTGGATGTGCTGGCCTCCATGGCCCAGACCGCTGTGGAGAACAGATATGTCCGACCGCAGTTGGATGACGGCAACGGCCTCTGGATCCGAGAGGGGAGGCACCCAGTGGTGGAGCGGGTGGGACTTCAGGAGCGATTCGTCCCCAATGACCTGGAGATGGACCCCAGCACCAGGATGATAATCCTTACCGGGCCCAACATGGCCGGGAAGTCCACGTACCTGAGACAGAATGCCCTCATAGTGCTCATGGCCCATGTGGGCTCCTTTGTCCCGGCAGCGGAGGCCCGCATAGGGGTGGTGGATCGGATATTCACCCGAGTAGGGGCTTTGGACAACCTTGCCAGGGGGCAGAGCACCTTCATGGTGGAGATGAACGAGACGGCCCAGATCCTCCACAACGCCACCTCCAAGAGCCTCATAATCCTGGACGAGATAGGACGGGGGACCAGCACCTTCGACGGGTTGAGCATCGCGTGGGCCGTGGCCGAGTACATCCTGGACAACCCGACCATGAGGGCGAGGACCCTGTTTGCCACGCACTATCACGAGCTGACCGAGATGGCCCTGAGCAAGGAAGGGGTCAAGAACTTTCACATAGCCGTGAAGGAGTGGAACGACCGCGTGGTCTTTCTCAGGCGGGTGGTGGAGGGGGGGACCAGCCGCTCTTACGGTATCCAGGTGGCCAGGCTGGCCGGGCTGCCGGAGGAGGTCATCCGGAGGGCCCAGGAGATCCTCGCCAACCTGGAGAGGGGGGAATTCGACGAGGTGGGGGAACCCCGCCTGGCCAAGTCACCCAGACGGGCAAGGGCCAAGGCCGTTGATCCCCGACAGATGAGCCTCTTTGGCGCAGGAGACAACTGGATACGGGAGGAGCTGCGCGGGCTCGACCTGGAGACCTTGACCCCCATCGAGGCCCTGAACATCCTCCACAGATGGAAACACTCCGGCCAGTGACGGATCGGTCATTCGTCCGCCAGGCTCCCCCCTCCCGCTGCGGTCCAGCTCACTAGGCAGTCGCCATCTGCGTCGGCGGATGCCGCGTCGGCAAACAATATCTGGGTGGACCCGCCCGTGCAGCCGGAGGTGTTGTAGAGCAGGATCGTCTGCCCGCTGTTTATGACGAAGGAGCCGGCCCCCCCTCCCTGGATGGCTGTGCAGACAGGGTAGCTCCCGCCTATGACGCCGACGGTGTTGACCCTCCGATTCACCACGGTGTAAGAGGTGCAGGCACCTCCACCTGAGGACGAACAGGCGAGCTTGGCGTGAAGCGCCCCTGGGGTCACGGCCCCCACCAGGTCATCGAAGGACCCCGTGGGGGA
>CAZOXN010000415.1:0-3439 GCA_964583655.1 uncultured Desulfarculaceae bacterium
CAGCGAAGCGAGACGCACAATGGTCGAAAAAAGCCCCTGAAGGGCGAGGAGGTCCCCCAGGCGCGAGTCAAAGACAACCCGCCTTCTCCCATCCCATCGCCCCTGGTCGTCGCTGCGCAAGGCCCTGCCCCCTTCTCCATCACACCTTGATTATAGCCGGATTGAGATGGCGGTCAAACAGGGATGGAGGTTTTCAGGTCATTTGAGGCCTTGCAGGGAAGTGGCTCGTCCAGGAACCCTTTGCCAGCGGTAAGTTGTCACTGGGTTGTGGTTGGTCCGCCAACGGACCATCTCCGACCGGCTCGAGCACCTAGGTCTTCCCACCGGCCACCGACTACTGACAACGAACCAATCTTGGCCACCTCCTCAACGGATGGACAGGAGGCGGTTCACTGTGGTCTCGAGGTCCTCCCTGGATATGGGCTTGAGGAGCCAGGCCTGGGCCCCTCTCTCCACGAAGATCTCCGGATTCTCGGTGGAGGTCCCGGTGATCACCAGGACCGGCAGCCCCGCGGCCAGGCTCCTCACGCGCTCCATGAGCTCCAAGCCATCCATGCGGGGCATGCGATAGTCCGTGATGAGGAGGTGGAAGGCGTTTGGCCTGAAGAGCTCCAGGGCCTCCAGGCCGTCCTGCGCCGTCACCACCTCGTGACCGAGTTTCCTGAGGCGCTTGTCCAGGGCCCTCCTTATGCTCTCCTCGTCTTCCACCAGGAGGATCTTAGCCATAGGCCCACCCCAAACAAGCCTTCCTGCGGCCGGGCTCAGTCCCCTTCCCTCTTGGCGCTTCGCAGGGCCTCCAGGAGAGGCCCGTCCTCCCTCCAGAGGTAACAAGTGTTCACCACCCCGAGGATTCTCGGATCGTCGATCCTTATCCGAGAGCGTTCCACCCCGTATGCCGCCCAGTAGCCCTGGACCGCTGCAGGGCCCATGGCGATGAAGAGGCTGGTCAAGTGCGCGCATCCGCGGGTCTCTCCGATCAGTTCCTTGACCCTCTGGGTGAACCCGCTGACGATCCTCTCCCCCACGAGCCTCTGCATCCAAGGGAGGACCTCGGTGCAACCCTCCCGGGGGTGGTGGGGCATCTCTGCCTCCACGGCCTCTATGGACATCCTCGGGCCCTGAACGGTCATGCGAACTACCATGTCGTGGACGAGAAAAGACCCCTCGAAGGTCTCACCGGACCTCGGCCTGTGCCGCTCGTCCTTGAGCCGACCCTCCACCAGGATCCTCTCTCCGCCTAAGTCGTAGGTGCGAATGGCGATGTCACGGCCATGGACCAGCTCTCTCAACCCACACCCCCCATCCTGAGTTCAGGAGACCGACTGCAGGAGCTGCCCCAGCTTCCTCAGGTGCGTCCTCTCTTCCTGGATGCACCCCTCGATGAGCTGTGCCTCCTCCCCTGGGACCAACCCCTTCATCTCGGTGAAGAACAGGATGGACTCCTTCTCGAAACCCATGGCCAGTCTCACGACTTCCTGGTCGGAGGTGGCGGTGGAGATGAGGCGCTCGTTCTGGACCGTGTCGAAAAGGAAGTGGGAGTCGATGAGGTCGTTGACGTAGCACCAGTACTCCGACTCCCCGCTCCCCGGAGGCAGCTCCACGGACCGGAGCCTGGACAGGAGCTCCTCGTAGACCTTCTGATGCCTCACCTCCTCGGAGGCCAGATACAGGAGGGTCTCCTTCACCTTGGGGTCCGTGGCCCTCTCGGCCATGTCCAGGTAGAACCTCTCCCCCCTGCGTTCGATCTCCACTGCTATGCCCACCACCTCGTTGACCTTGAAGATGCCTGCCATCACGACCTCCGGGCAGCCGTCGTCCCTTGTCTGTCCCTCGCTGCGGTTCGTTCGAACCCGACCAGGGATGTGATCGATCTCCAGCCCTCAATACTCCGTGGGGATCTGGTTCAGTTCCGCCATGCTGAAGACAGGACCGTCCTTGCAGACGTACTTGGGCCCTGTATTGCACTTGCCGCATATTCCGATGCCGCACTTCATGCGGTTCTCCAAGGACATGATGATCTGTTCCGGGGTGAATCCCAGCTTGGTCAGCACCGGCATGGTGAACTTGATCATGATGGGCGGGCCGCACACTATGGCAAAGGAGTCCTTGGAGCTCGGGGCCACCTGTTCGGTGACAGCGGGCACGAAGCCCACCCTCCCGGTCCAACCCTCCTCACCTGCATCCACGGTGAAGTGCGTCTGGATATCCTCCCTGGCCTCCCACTCCTTCAGGGTCTCCTTGTACAGGAGGAGTCCAGGACGCCTGGCCCCGTAGATCACCGTGATCTCCCCGAAGCGCCCCCTGTTGTCAGAATGCAGCATGTACTGGATGGTGGAGCGGAGGGTGGTGAAGGCGAACCCGCCGCCTATGAACACGACGTCCTTCCCTTGGAACCGGTCCAGGGGAAAGCCCTTTCCCAGGGGCCCGCGAACCCCCATGACATCCCCCTCGTTCATCTCGTGGAGGGCCTGGGTCACGACCCCGGCCTTGTTCACCGTGAAGAGGAGGTGCCCCTGTTCCGTGGGGGAGGAGGCGATCCCGATGGGGATCTCGCCCTTGCCGGCCACGGAGAGCTCGGCGAACTGCCCCGGACTGTATTGGAAGGCCCCCTGGTCCTCATCCCTCAGGAATACAAGCCGGAAGCTTTTCAGGTTTCGGTCGTCGGTCTCCACCGTGATCTTGTCTATGCGTACCGGATACGGAAGGTATGGGTTCGTCCCGTTCATCTGCATCTCTCCTGTGTGGCTCACGCGCTCAACTCCCTGATCATCTCCCGGATGTCGATGTTCACCGGACAGTACTGCACACAGCGGCCGCAGCCAACACACATGATGGTGCCGAAGTCATCGAGGAAATACCTGAGCTTGTGCATGAAACGCTGGCGAAACCTCTCCTTACCCGTGGGTCTGGGATTGTGGCCAGAGGCGTGCAGGGTGGTGAGGGCGAACATGCAGCTGTCCCAGTTCCTGCCCCGGAGTCCACAGCGGCCCCTCACCTCGTCCTGTATGTCGAAGCAGCTACAGGTAGGACAGAGGTAAGTGCAGGTGCCGCACTTGATGCACGGCTCGTGGACCCGCTCCCAGTAAGCGTCGCCGAAGGTGGACAGAAGTGGCTTCTTGCTGATGGGGGCGGGATCCACGGCAGGGCCCATGGAAGAGTGGGCATCCCTGGCGATCCCCTGTGCCCTTTCCAGATCCCCCTGGGAGGCCGGCCGGAGACCAGGACCCTCCAACAGTTGTCTTCCCTTTTCGGAGAGTGGCTCCAAGAGGAGCCTCTCTCCGAGATCCGTCATGAGGACGTCCAGCCCCTCGCGGGAGAAGGGTCCGCCGCCGGTCCAGTGGCAGAAACAGGTGGAACACGGAGAGTTGCAACCCAGGCCCACCATCACCATCCGGTCGCGCTTGTCCTTGTAGTACGGGTCCTCCACGGCCCCCTGGAC
>CAZOXN010000416.1:0-3433 GCA_964583655.1 uncultured Desulfarculaceae bacterium
CCTCTACGATCCTTCCCTGGTGGCTCCAAGGGAGATCCTGGCCCGCATAGCCTCTATCGGGTACCAGGCCTCCACCCCATCGGAGGGACAAGAAGGGGGCCCCGGGCGCGCTTCCTGGGTTCGCCTCGGTGTATCGGCCGTTCTCACGGCCCACGTGATGATGATCTCCTGGGCCCTGTACGCCGGTTTCCTGGAGGAGCTATCCGAGGAGTCGGTCAGATATCTATCCATCCCCCTTCTGGCCCTCAGCACCCCGGTGGTCTTCTGGTGCGGGCTTCCTGTACTGAAGAAGGGATTGCTGGGGATAAGCCATCTCTTGCCCAACCTGGAGAGCCTTGTGGGGCTGGGTGCTGTGAGCGCGTACACGTACAGCCTCGCCCAGTTTCTCTCCGGAAGCCTGCACCTCTATTTCGACACGGCCTCCATGCTGGTGACACTGGTCCTGGTCGGAAAGCATCTGGAGGAGAGGGTCAAGAGACCGGTGCAGGGGGCGTTGCGGGAAAGCGGGGGGGCGGCCTTCCAGAAGGCTCGACTGGTGCTGGGGGAATCCCAAAGGTGGGTACAGGCCCGGGAGGTGAAGAGAGGGGACCTGGTGCTGGTGGAGGAGGGGGAGGGAGTGCCGGTGGATGGCCTCGTGGAGGAGGGCAAGGCCACCCTCGATCTCTCGGCCCTCAGTGGCGAATCCAGGCCCGTTCGTGTGCGTGAAGGGGAGTTGGTTCTGGCCGGCTCCCTACTCCTCGAGGGGGCCATTGCGGTCAGGGCCAGGGATGACGCTGACAGGAGCCTCCTTGCCTCCATGGCCTCCATGGTGGAGGAAGGCCTGTCCCGCCCATCGGCATGGGAGAGGTTGGCGGACAGGCTATCCAGGTGGTTCGTGCCAAGTGTGGTGGGCCTGGCAGGGGTGACCGTCCTGTGGATCTGGTGGAAGGGGTCGGCCCTGGATCATGCCCTTATGAGGGGGCTCACGGTCTTGGTCATAGCCTGTCCCTGTGCCCTGGGGGTGGCCACCCCACTGGCACGGGTGGCCGCCGTGGGTCTGGGCCGGAGGCTGGGCATATGGATAAAGGACCCCCGGGTCCTGGAGGGCGGGGGGCGCATCCAGGCCATGCTCCTGGACAAGACCGGGACCCTGACCCAGGGGACCTTCTCCGTGAGAGAACTGCTGTGCTTCGGGGGAGAGGATCCCCGACTGTTGTTACTCAGGGCCTCCTCGGTGGAACTCCCCTCCGGGCATTTCCTGGCCAGACAGATAGTGGCCTATGCCCGTGAACGGAAAGTGAGCCCTGCCCCGGTGCAGGATTTTCAGGAGGCCCAGGGCGAGGGGGTCTGCGGGGTCCTGGATGGGGTGAGAATTTGTGTGGGAAACAGGGCCTGGATGGCCAGGTGGGGGCTGGAGTTGTCCCCTGAGGAGGAGAAGGAGGCCTCCCGTCGGGAGTCCGAGGGTGCCACAGTCGTGTTCATGGGTTGGGATGGAAGGGCGAGGGGAGCCCTGGTCTTGGGGGACGCACTCAAGCCCGGGGCCGCACAGACCGTCTCGGCCTTGAAGCGAAGGGGTCTGGAGATATGGTTGGTCTCGGGTGACTCTCCAGAGACCACCTCGTCCTTTGCCAGACAGCTGGGAGTGGAGAGGTTCGTGGGAGGAGCCCTCCCCCAGGAGAAGGCACTCCTGGTGGAGAAGCTCTCTCGCGATGGGCTCAAGGTGGCTGTGGTGGGAGACGGGATCAATGACGCGCCGGCCCTGGCCCTGGCTCATCTCGGAATAGCCCTGGGCAACAGCATGGCACAGCCAGGTGGGGTGGCATCCATCCATGCGGCCCGCACGGATCCGGGCGTGATCCTGGATGCGCTGGAGATACTCGGGCGCGCCCGCAGGACCGTGCTCCAGAATCTCCTCTTCTCCCTGGCCTACAACCTGGCGGCCATTGCGGTGGCCGTGGCAGGCCTCCTGAACCCGCCTCTGGCCGTCCTTGCTATGTTCGCAAGCAGCCTGACCGTGATAGGGAACTCCACGCGCCTCGCCCGGGGTCGGGTCGGGACAGAGAATCGGCCGGCTGGGTGACGGGGGGGTTTCCTCCCGGCCCTTTTCGTGCTCTAATCTCGATGATCTCGCAAGGAGTCGCCACTTCGGTTTATCCTGGATCAAACCCGGGAGGGGTCCAGGCATTTTGTAACCGTATGAAATCACGCAAGTGCGGTTTTGGCAGGGATAAGGCAGAAAGTCTTTTTCCGGCTTCTTGCGAAATCATCGATCTTGAATGGCTGGTGAGAAGAAAGGAGACGAGGGATGAGAAAGGCGCTGTGCGGATCTGTTTTGTGTCTGGCGGCATTGTTCCTGGCGGTGGCCTGGGCGCAGGTGGAGCTCCCCAAGGCCCTCAAGGATGTGGTTCCGCTCTACCCCAAGGCCACGGTCGTTACGGCAATGGACACCGCCGACGGATCTCATGCGGTGCTCGAGGTCAAAGGCCCTGCCAAGGATATCGTCTCCTTCTATCGCAAGGCCATGGAGGGCAAGGGCTGGAAGACGGAGATGGAGATGCACCAGAAGGAGAATTCCATGGTGGCACTTAGCAAAGGGAAACAAGCACTGACGGTCATGGCGGACGCATCCGACAAGGACAAGACCACCGTGGCCCTGACCTTGGGAAAGAGGTGACATCCCCTGATCCCTCTGGATAACCGGCAGCCCGTGGGGACATCGGTCAAGGGATGCGCTGATTACTCGGGCCCCCGGAGAGGATCTGTCCATGAATAGCTACCGCAAAGAACTCTGGTTCCATGTGCCGACAAGGCGAGCCTTCTTGAACATAACGCCCCAGGTGGAGGAGTGCCTGAAGGAGAGCGGCATCCGGGAGGGGCTGGTCCTGGTCAACGCCATGCACATAACCGCCTCTGTTTTCATAAACGATGACGAGTCAGGCCTGCACCAGGACTTCGAGCGGTGGCTGGAGGGCTTGGCCCCTCACGAGCCTGTCACCCGCTACCTCCATAACCGCACCGGGGAGGACAATGCCGACGCCCACCTCAAGCGCCAGGTCATGGGCAGGGAGGTGGTGGTGGCCGTGACAGGGGGGAGGCTGGATTTCGGTCCGTGGGAGCAGATCTTCTACGGCGAGTTCGACGGCCGGCGCAAGAAGAGGGTCTTGGTCAAGATCATTGGGGAATGAGGGCGAGCGGAATCCGAGGCACACGGGTGCGCCCCACGCATGAGCGATGCCGCGGGGAGATGTGCCGTGGAGACGGCCTGGGCCCTCTCGGCGACACATTACTGTCCTTTTCCGTGGGCGTGTGATTCCCCTGTATCTGGACATGACCGAGGATGCGGTGTTCGTATACGACCGGGAAGGCTTCTTTCGGGGTGTCCTGTAAAATGTTCCGGAGAGAATCAAGGAGTTGGGTGCACGCCGCATCCGTCAGGGCGAGGTCCTGTCCTGGC
>CAZOXN010000417.1:0-3433 GCA_964583655.1 uncultured Desulfarculaceae bacterium
TCATTCCCTGATCTGTGCGAGCGGATCCTGGCCGGGGCGAGGCTCAAGGCGTGAATCGGAGGTCTCGGGGGACTTGGCCCCGATGGCCGGAAAAGGGATCCCGTCTGTATCGGCTTCATGTGGCGAGGCTGTCCGGGCGCCGGGCTCCTCTGCCCGGGCCTCGAGGAGTGCGCGTGCGGGGAGGCAGTCAGATCACCTCCAGTTCCCTCCTCTCGAGCTCGATGATGGCGTCCCTGAGCTCCGCTGCCCGCTCGAATTCCAGGCGCTCAGCTGCCTTCTTCATCTCCCGGCGGAGTCTCTTCACCCTCTTCTGGATCTCCTTGGGGTGGAGGTATGCGGCCTGTGGCTCGGCGACCTTGGGCACCGCCAAGTAGTCGGCCTCGTACACGGAGGTGAGGACCTGGGATATGGCCTTCTCTATCCCCCTCGGGGTTATGCCGTTGCGGCGATTGTACTCCTCCTGGATTCGCCTCCTCCTCCCGGTCTCTTTCATCGCCCCGGATATCGAGGGGGTGATGCGGTCCGCGTACAGGATCACCCTCCCCCGGATGTTCCTCGCGGCCCTGCCGCAGGTCTGGATCAAAGACCTCTCGGAGCGCAGGAACCCCTCTTTATCCGCATCCAAGATCGCCACGAGGGCCACCTCCGGCAGGTCGAGACCCTCGCGCAGGAGATTCACTCCTATGAGGACATCGAACGTCCCCATCCTCAGCTCACGGACGATCTCCACGCGCTCCAGGGTGGTGATGTCCGAATGGAGATACCGTGCCCTGACGCCGAGGTCGTTGTAATACTCCGTCAGGTCCTCGGCCATCCGCTTGGTGAGGGTCGTGACCAGGACCCTCTCCTTGCGCTGGACGGCCAGACGGATCTCGTGGAGCAGGTCATCCACTTGCTCCCCAGCGGGCCTTACCTCCATCCGCGGGTCGGTGAGACCAGTGGGTCTGATGATCTGCTCCACTACTCGTCCCTGGGCCTTGTCAAGCTCGTAGTCTCCGGGGGTGGCAGAGACGTAGATGACCTGCGGGACGCATCTCTCGAACTCCTCGAAGGTCAATGGCCGGTTGTCCAAGGCCGAGGGGAGGCGAAATCCGTATTCCACCAGGGTCTCTTTGCGGGAACGGTCCCCCCGGTACATCCCTTGTAATTGCGGGATGGAGACGTGGCTCTCGTCGATGAAGACCAGGGCGTCTCTGGGCAGGTAGTCCATGAGCGTGGGTGGAGGCTCCCCAGGCCTGCGACCCGTGAGGTGCCTGGAGTAGTTCTCTATCCCCGGGCAATACCCCATCTCCTGGAGCATCTCCAGGTCATATCGAGTCCTGGTCTCCAGGCGCTGGGCCTCCAGGAGCTTGCCTTGGGAGCGCAAGGATCGCAGGCGATCATCCAACTCCTCCCTGATGGCCTGTATGGCACGACGCAGGTCTTCCTGCGGGGTGACGTAATGGCTCCCGGGGTAGATGGGGACGTGTGTGAGCCTCTCGAGCATCCTACCCCGGATGGGGTCCACCTCGCTGATCCTCTCGATGCGGTCCCCGAAGAACTCCACGCGCACCGCGTGGCGCTCCTCGTGGGCCGGGAAGATCTCCACCACGTCGCCCCTCACCCGGAAGGTGCCCCGATGGAAGTCGGTGTCGTTTCTCTCGTACTGGATCTCCACCAGTTTTCTCAACAGGTCGCTGCGGTCCATCCCATCGCCTTCCTGGATGTAGATGAGGCAGCCACGATAGGCCTCGGGGGAGCCGAGGCCGTAGATGCACGAAACGCTTGCCACGATGATGACGTCCCGACGCTCGAACAAGGCCCTGGTGGCCGAGTGACGCATCTTGTCTATTTCCTCGTTGATGGATGCGTCCTTCTCTATGTATGTGTCCGAAGAGGGGATGTAGGCCTCGGGCTGATAGTAATCGTAATAGCTCACGAAATACTCCACAGCGTTTCCGGGAAACAGGGACTTGAACTCCGCGTAAAGCTGGGCCGCCAGGGTCTTGTTGTGGGAGATGACCAGTGTGGGCTTTTGCACGCGCGCTATCACATGGGCCATGGTGAAGGTCTTACCGGAGCCAGTCACCCCCACCAGGACCTGGTGAGGCGCCCCTTGCAGGACGCCCTCCACCAGACCCTCTATGGCCCTGGGCTGGTCCCCAGCAGGCTGGAAATCGCTGATCAGCTCGAATGCCTTCATCTCTCTACCCGGTGCGGCGAGAAGGCAGCGTGGCCTCCTGCTCCGACCCAACCGAGGCGCGCCTTCAGGCGCACAACTGGGATATCATCTCGAATATGACGCGGATCCCAGTGAGGAGCTCCTTGACCCCGATGCGCTCGTCCTTCCCGTGGATCCGGGCCAGGTCCCCCGCGTCTATCATGGCCGGGATCCAGCCATAGGAGGCGATGCCCAGCTTCCGAAAACAGCGAGAGTCGGTGAAGGCCGGGAATACGGACGGGAGGAACAATGCCCCAGGGAAAAAGGCCTCTGCCAGCCGCTCCATGCAATGGAACATCTCGGTGTGGATCGGGGAGCAGGACGGCTCTATGGTCATGATGGGCTCCATCCTGAAGCGCCCTTGCGGCAGACAGCGACGCACATCTTCCAGCACCTCCTGGGTAGTCCTGTCTGGCAGGACCCTGATGTCCAAGGTGGCCTGCGCCTCGGCGGGTATGACGTTGGGCCGTGCGCCAGCCCGCAACTGGGTGATGCTCAAGGTTTCCTGGAGCATGGCCCTCAGGGCAGGGACCCTCAGCATCGGGTGCTGCTCCAGTTCCTCCGCGGGGAGCCCTCCCAGGCCGAGGCGTTCTAGCATCATCCTCGTCTCAGGTAGGACTCGGAGCGGCCTGGACATCCTCGTCAGGGAATCCAAGGCCTTGACGAGCTGCTCGCAAGGGTTGTCCCCCTGGGGGACCGAACCGTGTCCGGGGGTGCCTTCTGCGATGACCCTGACCCAGGCTGGACCCTTTTCGCCGAAGCCGCACAGGTTCACCGCCATGTCTCCCGTCTTCCAACCGCTTCCCCCCTCGTTGAGACACCAAGCGGCCTCCAGCTCCACCGGGTGGTTCTCGGCCAGATACGCGGCGCCATTACGGCTTCCGTCTTCCTCGTCGCATGTGACCACAAGAAGTATGTCTCGCCTGAGGGGCAGACGCACCCTGTGGGCAATGGTCATGGCCATCACCTCCATGACCCCCATCCCCTTCATGTCCAGGGCCCCCCTCCCCCAGACGAATCCGTCCCTCACCAGACCACCAAAGGGCGGCACGCTCCACTGCCCTGGGTCGGCCCCCACCACGTCGCAATGGTGGGCGAGCATGAGACCCCGCCTCTCTCTTCCCGACGGGACCCTGCAGATGAGATTGGGCCGGTCCGGTTCTCGGCCGAGGTATCGGACCTCGATCCCCTCAGACTCCAGGAAGCGGCCGATGAACTCCACGGCCCTTCTCT
>CAZOXN010000418.1:0-3431 GCA_964583655.1 uncultured Desulfarculaceae bacterium
GACCAAGACAGTGGGAGGACTTGGCGCGCGCTATAACGGTCAGGATGCGAGAGGCGGGTGCCATCAACAGGCTCCTTTACAACGCCTTCCTCAAGGTGGGATACAAGAGGGCCCACTTGCAGGACAGGGATCTCAAGCCAGGCATTCTCTGGAGCGGCCTCATCGCCCTCGGCGACGTCCTTGTATTCAAGCCTCTCAGAGAGAACTTCGGGCTGAAGAACTGTCGCATCGCTACCACCGGCAGCGCTGCCATGAGCATCGATACTTTCCGTTTCTGGAGCGCCCTGGGAGTCCGCCTCAAACAGCTTTACGGGAGCACCGAAGCCGGATTCGTGGCGGGTCACCGTTCCGAGGAGATTCGTTTCGAGACCCTGGGAAACGTCGCCAGCATAGCCACGGTGAGGATATCCGAGGAGGGGGAGATCCTCGTGAAGGGGCCAGGGATATTCTCGGGATATTACGAAGACCCGGGCAAGACAGCGGAAGTGATGGCCGAAGGTTGGGTGCGCACTGGCGATGCGGGTTTTCTGGACAAACGAGGCCACCTGGTATTCCTTGATCGACTCTCCGACCTGAGCGTTCTGTCCAGCGGTGCACGGTACGCCCCTCAGTACATCGAGGGAAGGCTCAGGTTCAGCCCTTATGTGAAGGACGCCATGGTCCTGGGAGGCGAGGGGAGGGGATATTTATCGGTCATAATCATCATCGATTTCGAGAACGTGGGGAAATGGGCCGAGGAGCATCGCATAAACTACACCACGTTTGTCGATCTTTCCCAGAAGCCGGAAGTCGCCGGCCTGGTTCGCTCCGACATCAGGAGACTCAACGAGGACCTCCCGGATGAGATTAGGATCAGGAAATTCGCCCTGCTTCACAAGGAGTTCGATCCCGATGAAGCCGAGCTGACCAGGACGAGGAAACTGAGGAGGGGTTTCATGGAGCGTCGGTATGCGGATCTCGTCGAGGCCATCTACCACGACAGATCAGGTGTGGAGATCAAGGCCCAGGTGAAGTACAGGGACGGACGCGAAGCCGTGGTGAGCACCAAGCTGCGCGTCTGGCTGGTGGATGAGGAAGCTCGATGATCAACCTGGTCCAACTCCTGGCCACTGGCGTCTCCGTCGGACTCGTTTACGGTCTCGTGGCAGTGGGATTCGTCCTCATCTACAAGGGGTCGAGGATCTTCAACTTCGCCCAAGGGGAGATGGTGATGGCAGGGGCGTTTTTGACCTGGACCGCCATAGGGCTTCTCAAACTGCCTATCATACCGGGCCTACTCCTCTCCTTCCTGCTGTCTGGACTGGTGGGGTACGGCTTCGAGCGCTTCCCGTTCCGCCCGATGATCGGCCAACCGATCCTGGCCATAATCATGGCCACCATGGGGATCGCGGTCTTCCTTCATGGTCTGTCCATCCTCCTGTGGGCCAACTACATCGGCATCCAGTTCCCGAGGTTCGTCCCGGAGAAGATGTTCTATCCTCTGGGGATCCCATTTTCCAGCGTAACCCTGGGGAGTTTCGGCCTGGTGCTCGCCCTGGTCATCCTCTTCAGCCTCTTTTTCTACTTCACGCGGACTGGCCTCCACATGAGAGCGGCTGCGGAGAGCCATCAGCTCGCCCAGAGCATGGGGATCCGCGTGACACGGGTCGTTGCGCTGTCGTGGGCCATCGCCGCCGTGGTGTCTACAGTGGCTGGCTTCCTTTTCGGGTACACCAGGGGTATCGACACGGGGCTGGCAAACCTAGGGCTCATCGCCATCGCAGCCGCTCTCGTAGGCGGGCTCGAGTCATTCAAGGGGGCTCTCATGGGAGGTCTGATCATTGGTGTGGCAGAGACATTGACCGGATTCTATATAGGCCGCGGCCTCAAGGAGGTCGTCCCTTACCTGGTCATGGTGGCGGTGGTCTACTACAAGCCTTACGGCCTCTTCGGCCTGAAGAGGATAGAGAGGGTCTGACCATGCGGCTGCCGTCAGGTGTTTTCAACGTATCCTATCTGCAGGACATGATGGTCTTCCGCACTCGCAATCATCGCATAGGAATGGCGGTCTTCCTGTTGGCCCTCCTCGCCTTTCCCGCTGCAAGCAGCCATTACCTCCTGGTCCTGTTCAACACGGTCGCTGTAACGGTCATCTCTCTCCAGGGCCTCAACATCCTCGCTGGTTACTGCGGCCAGATATCCATAGGTCACTCAGCGTTCATGGCCGTTGGAGCGTACAGCTCGGCATTGCTGGCTGGCAATACCGGGATCCCTCTGTGGTTCTGCATGCCATTGGGGGGGGTGGCAGCCGGCTTGGCCGGCATCCTCTTCGGTCTTCCATCCCTGAAGGTGAAGGAATTCTACTTGGCCCTGACCACGATCGCGGCCCAGTTCATTGTGATCTACCTCATCAAAACACCGTTTCCGGAGATCACTGTGGGGGCGATCGCGCTTCATGTCCCGACCCTCACGGTCGGCGGGTTCGTCTTCGACTCCGAGGTCCATTTCTTCTACCTGATCCTGCCGGCGGTGGTGTTGTCGACTTTCGTGGCAAAGAGCCTCACACGAAGTCACATCGGAAGGGCATTCGTGGCTATTCGGGATAACGACATCGCGGCAGAAGCCATGGGGATCAACCTGTACAGGTACAAGCTCCTGGCGTTCTTCATTGGTTGCTTTTTCGCCGGGGCGGCTGGCGCTCTGTGGGCTGCCTACGTCAAGGTCATCTCCCCCGACGATTTCACCCTGATGAACTCCATTTGGCTCATGGGGATGCTGATTGTGGGCGGGCTGGGGACTACCCTGGGCCCCATATTCGGCGCCATCTTCATCAAGGCCTTGAACGAACTGGTGGTCCTGGCATCGCCAGTATTGTCCGCTGCTGTTCCTCAGATCGGTGGCCAGATCTCTGCAGCACTCGTGGAGATGGTCTTCGGACTCACCATAATATTTTTCCTCATCTACGAGCCTAGGGGCCTGGTTCACAGATGGGAGATCCTGAAGGAATCGTACCGGCTGTGGCCGTTCTCCTACTGAGGGGGCGGTGAAGCAGACAAACACCAAAGGGACGTCAGAAAGGGAGGTGGCAATGGAAAGGAAGGCTAGACTCGGTGTCTTTGTGGTGGCGTTCGCGTGTCTGCTGGTCTTGAACGGGGCGCTGGCTTGGGGGCAGGCTAAGAAGCCGATCAAGTTCATGAAACTCACTGATCTGACCGGCCCTGCCAGCGCACAGGTCGGCCCAATGGGATGGGCCGCGGAGGATTACATCAACTGGCTCAACAAGGAGAAGGGAGGAATCGACGGACATCCGGTGGAGCTGGAGCTGATAGACACGAAGTATGACCTCACTCTGATACGGTCGGCTTATGCGCGGTTCAAGGGTATGAAACAGGCTACGCTCAACCTGGATTCGCTGTCGGGCGGCATCGAGGCGCTCAGACAGCAGTACGACA
>CAZOXN010000419.1:0-3427 GCA_964583655.1 uncultured Desulfarculaceae bacterium
CAAGCTCTACAATACGGCCATCCTGACAAGCCAGGAAACTGTGAGGCTTTGCGGTTCAGCGATCGCGTTCAGGGAATTGGACGATGTGGCTGTCAAGGGAAAGGTGAAACCCGTTAGAGTCTATGAGGTGCTCGGGTTCAAAGACGAGATCGATCAGCAGCGAACCGCTGCTATGGTTCTCTTTGCAGAAGCGCTGCAGTCCTACAGGGAAGCGCGGTTCGGGCTGGCCATGGAACAATTCGCCAGGGTATTGGAGATGATCCCCGAGGACGGTCCCTCGCAGATCTTCCTTCAAAGGTGCCGCCGGATGTGCGACAGTCCGGCTGCTACCCCGGTGGACCTGGTCGTGCGTATGGACACCAAGTGAGCGACAAAGGAGGACGCCTATGGTAAGGCATCTTCTTTTTCGACCAAAGGCCTTGCGATGCTGGCTTCTGGCCGTCGTTTGTCTGTTGTTCATCCCTCCTCCAGCTCGGTGTGAGATCTTGACCGTGGTCCTGGACTTTCAGCTCCTTTATTCACGGCCGGACTTTTCGAGCCCTCAGGTGGGGCGGGTCCCGCTGGGTGCCAACGTGGAAAAGGTTCAACAGAGGGGAGATTGGATCGAGGTCATGTATGGTGGAACCAAGGGGTGGATTCACAGTGTGGCTGTGCGCCCAGCAGGCTCGGGCGGTACCCGCGCACCCATAATACCCACAATCGTGCGACCGGAGCCCGTGAAAGAAAGGAAGAGCGATGAGGTAGCCCTGGCAGGCAAGGGATTCACACCGGAGGTGGAGGCGGCATACCGGCAACAACACCCGGAAATGCAGTACCAGCTGGTGGATGTGGTGGAGAGCTTCGTTGTGGACGATGAAGCGCTTGGCGTCTTCATTCAGGAAGGAGGATTGAGGCCATGAAGGGCGGACGCACGGCCCTCTATTTCATGGGTTTGCCTCTTCTTTGCTGGACCCTTTGCGGGTGCGCGGTGACGGGCATGGATGTGGCAAGCATTGCGGTCAAGACTGCGATCGCGGCAGCTGACGCCTCCCGTCCCATGACCGATTCCGAGGAACATTATGTGGGAAGGGCAGTGGCGGCCCGTATTCTGGCGACATATCCTCTCCTTCGAGACCAAGGGCTGAATACATACCTCAACCTGGTAGGGCAGGCTCTGGCTCGTAGGTCAACCCGGCCCTACACCTTCAAACGGTACCATTTTGCTGCCTTGGATTCCCATGAGCCCAACGCCTTCGCGTGTCCCGGGGGGATGATCTTCGTCACCAGGGGTCTATTGGCGCTTTGCGAAAACGAGGATGAGCTGGCAGCTGTGCTCGCCCACGAAGTGAGCCATGTGGCCCACAAGGATGGGATCAACTCCATCAGTCAGGCTCGGTGGACCAATGTTCTGATCGTTCTTGGGAAAGAAGCCGTCAGCCATGTCAGGGTCCCTGCGAAACTGTTAGCGCTTTTTGGGGAGTCCATAGAGGACGTTTTCCGGACCCTAGTCGTGAACGGTTATAGTCGCTCTGCGGAGGAGGAGGCGGACAAGGAAGCAATCAAGATCCTGGCCGAGACCGGATACGCCCCGGGGGCATTGGTAAGCCTCCTGGAGAAGATGGAAACACTCAGCAAAGACAAAGCCGGACTGCTGAGCACTCACCCTCCTACCAAGGAGAGGCTGGACTCAGTGAGAACCCTCTGCGGCGAACTCGGGACAGGGGAACTTCACGCGGCCCGCATTCAGAGGTTCAACGATACTCTCGGGAGGCCCAAACAACAGGGCACAACCCGTTGAACCCCTCAGCGTACCTAGCCACTTTTGGCATGGAATGGTGGCCAGTTGTGAGGGTTCAGGCCGGTCCGCCGACGTCCCGCAATCCCATGCGTATCGCTCCCGTGCAATGCGGACATGAAACTCCACAGGCACATAGTCGGCAACGGGCGCCTATCCCCGATCGTCCACAGTCGATGCTGTCCAGGCACATGGGCATCGGCTGATGCGGTTCCCTTGCTGGAGGAAATCCCAAGCTCCGCCTCCGCCAAAAAGATCATACCGCCATCAACGATATCAAGGTCTTACCTCCATTTCCGTGCCAGGCACCAATCACGGGATGCGGTAATACTTCGCCAGCGCCCGCTCGAAGAGCCTGGCTGGCAGGATCGCCTTCAGGGCGGCCCCGAGCCGCTCGAGCACCGGTCCCACCCGGTAGCAAGGAGCCGGATCGGGAGAACGAATGATCCTCTCCAGTAGAAGAGCAACGGCCTCGGCCGAACCTCCCCTTCGCTCGTCTCTCTCCACAATGCGCAAGACCCTCTCCGCGCGCTGCCCGTAGGGCGATCCCTGGGTCCAGCCTGCCACCCGCACCCGTCTGTCCGTGATACCGGTGCGCATATCGCCTGGCTCTATACGGGTCACCCGGATGCCCAAGGGGCGCACCTCCAGCCTGAGGGCCTCTGTGAGGCCGGCCACGGCGAACTTGGAGGCGCTGTACAGCGCTTGGAATGGCAGCGCTGTGACCCCGCCCAGGGAACCGATGTTGACGATGAGCCCCTCCCCCTGGGAGCGCATCACTGGCAAAACAGCCCGGCAAACGCGCAGGATGCCGAAGAAATTCGTCTCCAGTTGGGACTTCGCCTCCTCGATGGAGGTATCCTCCACTGCTCCAGCGATGGCGAAGCCGGCGTTGTTGACCACCACGTCCAGCCGGCCCAGTTCCCGGAGCGCAAGATCCACCGCGCCACGGACGGAGTCGTCCTGCGTGACGTCCATCCGTATCAGGACCGGTTGTCCGGGACCGGGTGGCGCAGGGGGGAATGGCGCGCTGCGGCTGGTGCCGTAAACCAGGTACCCGCGCCGGGCCAGATGCTGCGCGCAGGCCTTCCCGATTCCCGACGAGGCACCGGTGATCAGGACACCGGTCTGCCCCGGACGGCGACTTGCCGACATCCTCTGCCCCCTCAGCCAGAACCGGCCAATTCCATCGGTCCAGGGGAATTCTCAGCCCGAGGGTGACTGTCCCACGGGGAATCCTCGCCACCACAAAAAAGGACCCTTTCGGGCTCTTATACTTGCTCGGTCGACCTCTGTAAAGATCCTTTCTGCGCGAGCCCCACTTCTTTACGCGCCGGGAAACGCCCCGAAACCTGCCGCAGGTCCCGCGAGGGTACGGCGCCCCCAAAACGGTCCGAGTCTTTTGGGCCCTCTTCGTTTCCCCCCTCCTGGCCTGGACCTCCTCGAAGTTCCCGGGCCGTTCAGCTCCGACCAAGATCTCAACCTCGATATTAGAAAGTAACATAAATTTCTCGATAATTATTAGACAAATTTCAATACGGTAAAGACCAGGTCCCCCGATGTTGTCGACCGTCGCTGTGATGGTGCGCGACCCGGGCCCCCGGCCTAGCGGCCGTTTCATGTAGCGGGTGAAGGGGTGTCGGCTTCCGAGAA
>CAZOXN010000420.1:0-3426 GCA_964583655.1 uncultured Desulfarculaceae bacterium
ATCTTCGCGCCGTGTCTGTCCTGCAGAGCAGAGGCCACCTCCACGAACCCTGATATCCTCCACCGCTTGGCAGGCCCATACGTGGCCCCTGGGCAGATCCCCACCAAAGGCCCATCCCTCGGGCCACCACCGACCACTCCCCTGGCCCATGTGAGGCTCTCGTCCCGAAGGGTGAGCCTCACCTGAGGCGTCCTTGGGCCTGTCCAGCCCAGGGACCTCACTAGTCCTAAGTAGAACTCGGAATGATGCATGCCGTTGGCCGCGGTCTTGGGAGGGACGCGGCCGCTCAGGAGCCACCTGCGCCACTGTCCCGTGTACCCGCACCTCTCGGGTATGCGGGCACACCATACGATCCAAGCCGCCCTGAAGGAATTGGGGAAGAGGACCGCCCTGTGGTACCTCCCCTCCCGCAATTGCCTGATACGCCTCGTGGTTGAGACATCGTGACCCCTCCCCAGGATACTGTCAACGGGGACGGCCAGGCGGATCAAGGCGCCTAGGGGGACTGGGGCCTCGAGGTGTATCTCCTCTTCACTGAGGTGTTCCCGCAACGCCGCAAGGGCGGGCAAGGACATGATGGTGTCGCCAAGCCAGTTGGCCCCTATCACTACTGTGCGGGGAGGTCCTGAATCCCATCCACGGCCGCCCATCCGGTGCCCTCATTCCGTCAATGGCGTCGCCTCATCGATGAGCATCACAGGTATGTCGTCCTCGATGCGGTAGACGAGGCGACAGTGGTGGCACACCAATTGATTCGAGGCCTCCCTGTACTCCAACTCCCCTGTGCAACCGGGGTCCCGCACACACTTGGGACATGCCAAGATCTCCAAGAGGTCTTTGGGCAAGGCCATCTCTCCCACCTCCTGCTATTCAGTCAAGGCGCTCAGGGCACGGCCTCCCGGCCTAGAAACCGTCTCCTCTGGCGCCCAGTCCGCTGTGCCTCGACACTCCTCGGCCCTCCTCCACCCGGTGCACTACGAAAGAGGTGAACGCCTCAGAGGCGAATTGGCAATATGGGTGACTCACCGCTTGGACCCTCCTTCCCTCCCCATCACCTCCACCATCCATCGGAATTCCTTGGCAATCCCCTCCCTGAGGCCCACCGTGGGCTGGTACTCGAGCTCGGCCTTGGCCCGGCTCAGGTCCGCCCATGTGTGTTTGGCATCCCCCTTCTGGGCCTCCTGGAACAGGACTCCGGGCCGGCGGCCGGTCACCTCGGCCACGATGTCCAGGGCCTCCAAGAGGGTAGCTCGGGCCCCTCCTCCGATATTGTATATGGCCCCCTCTCGCCCCCCTTGGGCGGCCTTCAGGTTGGCCTCCACTATGTCGCCGACGTAAGTGAAATCTCGGGATTGGCGACCGTCTCCGTACAGGGTTATTGGTTGCCCCCTGAACGAGGCCTCCAGGAATCTGTAGAAGGCCATGTCTGGCCTTTGTCTAGGCCCGTACACGGTGAAGAATCTGAGGCTCACGGTGGGCACCTTGTAGTTCCTCCAGTACAGAAGGCACAGGTGCTCAGCTGCCAGCTTGGTGACTCCGTAAGGAGACAGGGGCCGCGGCAGGGCCTCTTCCGAGGTCGGGTACACGTCCTGTTCCCCATAGACAGAGGAAGAGGAGGCATACACGAATCTTTGCAACGGCCTGTCTCTGCATGCCTCCAGGAGCCGCTGTGTGGCCAGGACATTGCGACGGACATAGACTTGGAAGTCCCGCCCCCAGCTCGACCTCACCCCGGCCTGGGCCGCCAGGTGAAATACCAGATCCACCCCATCCATCACCTCGTCCAAGTCCAGATCTACCAGATCGCCCTGGACGAGGTGAAAATCACCCTTCGTGTGAACGCGCCCTATGTTCGCCTCCTTCAAGGAGACTGGGTAGGCGTCGGTGAAGGCATCCACCCCCACCACACGATGCCCCTCACCCAAGAGCCGTTCGGCCAGATGGGACCCTATGAAACCAGCGGCACCTGTGACCAGGCACTTCATGCTCAGCTCCTAGGCCGAGCCCGGGACAAGAGGGGGAGCGAGCCCACCCCAGCCTGCCCTCGATCTCGGCCTCCTTTCCACCCTGTCGCGGCCTAGCCCCTTTCCCGGAGGACATCTTTCACCGCGTCGAGGACTTGCCCAGGCTCTATCTGCCGCATGCACCTCCTGGTGTGGCATTTCCTGAGGAAACAGGGGCTGCAGGAGATAGCCGCCCTCAGGACCTTGTGTCCCTTGCCGTACGGCCCGGTCCTCCAGGGGGCCGTTGGTCCGAAGAGGGCCACCACCGGTGTCCCCACGGCAGCCGCCAAGTGCATCGGCCCCGAGTCGGTGGAGATCACCACCGCTGCCCCAGCCATGAGGGCCGTGAGGGCTGAGATATCGGTGCTGCCAGCGAGATTCATCGCTGGGGACCTCATCCCCTTGATGATCATCTCCCCCAACGAGCGGTCCTGAGGGCCACCGCTGACGACCACCTGCAGCCCGAGCCCGGTGACGATGCGTTGCGCGGTCTGGGAAAAACTGGCGGCATCCCATTGCTTGGTCCTCCACCTGGCCCCGGGCACCAATACGGCGTAAGGCGCACTGCCGTCCCACCCCGCCTTTCTCAAGAGCTCCTGGAGTTTCTCCCTGCCATCCTGGGAGGGGGTGAGCCCGAACTCCGGTGTACACCTCCCCCCCCCGATCTCCTCCACCAAGAGGAGATAGCGCTCCACCGCATGGAGGTCCGGATCCCCGTTGTGGATCCTCTCCGTTAGGAAGAGGCGACTCCCCTCCCGGGCGTTGTGGTATCCGACCTTCCTTCGGGCCCGGGAGAGTCCCATCCAGACGCCGCTCTTGAGCAGGCCTTGCAGGTCCAGGGCCAGGTCGTACCGCCTCTCGAGCAGCTCAGCGGCTGTCCTCCTGATCCCCACCGCGGCCTCAGGCCACCTTGCGGGACTCCTCCAGGCCTCCCTCCACGCCCCTCTTCGCCACACCATCACGCGATCCACCCCAGGATGAGATCGCACGATGGGGGCGGCGCCATCCTCCACGAGCCAGTCAATGCGTGCCCCAGGAAAGCCCTGCTTCAACGCCCGGATCACCGGAAGGGCATGAATCACATCCCCGAGAGCGCTCATCTTGATGATCAGGATGTCCATAGAGCCTTATGAGGCAACCTCTCAGATCCTTCCATTCCATCGTGCCCGACGATGCATGACCCTGGACACATGTGCACGACATGAGCTCCTCGGATTCAGGGTAATGGCATCGACCGCCGAACCCCGAATCCTTGGTGCAATCCGTCAGGTACTTGTTCTGTGGAGGACCCTTTGTCCCGTGGAGGCGAGTCTGAAGACCGCCCATAAATGCCTTGGCGAGCGAGCACCCGTCAAGGCTGTCCAGGGAGAAGAAAGTCCGGCCTTCACGGCCGGGGCGGGGCGGGTATGCCCCGCCTCTGCCG
>CAZOXN010000421.1:0-3418 GCA_964583655.1 uncultured Desulfarculaceae bacterium
CGCCGGGGCTGCCACCGCGGTGCGTAGCTTCTCATACCTGGCCTTTATGTCCTTGTAGTTGGGGTCTTCCTGGGCCATGTGTTCGTATACCGACATGGCCTTGTTGAGCATGCGCTTACGCTCGAAGTCCAAGGCCAGGTTGTAAAGGATGTCCTTCATCTCCTCGTCGACGGGGAGGCCTCGGAACTTCTCGAAGGCCAGATCGAGCATCCCTTTTCCCTGGAAGGCCAGGCCGAGCATCTTGTTGGCCGCATCGCTCTCCTCCTCCACGAACTCCTTCTCCAACTCGGTGACGAAGAACCGCCTGGAGATGATGGCCACATAAGTCAGCAGCAGCAGGAGCAGGGGCGGCACGAGCCGGATCCAGATCCCTTGCTGGAATACCATGGCCAAGACGCCAGCGGTACCCACGAAGAGCGCCAAAGTAAACAAGGCCCCGGTCATGGCCCGAAGCCGGGGCAGGATCATCGATGCATAGAGCCCTATTATCAACAGGATCATGATCTCCAGGAGGAAGGCCCACGAAGGGCGCCTCAAGCTATACCCGTTGAGGATGTTGGCCACTACGTTGGCCACCCCCTCCACAGCTGAGAGGCGGGGACTCATAGGAGTGACGAGGCGATCCGTGAGCCCCACGGCCGTGAAACCGATCAGGACCGCCTTGCCCTGGAAGACGGAAGGGGAGACCTTGCCGTCTAGGACATCCGCGAATGGGTAGTGGGGGAAAGTCCTCTCGTCTCCGACGTATCGGACGAGCATGCGCATGACCCCGTCGGTCTCGAGGAAACGACTTCCCAAGGCGATCCCGCTGCCCAGGTGGCATATCATCTCCTCGGGTGCGACGTCGAGAAAGCGAGCCGCCACCAGCAGGCTGAATCCAGGATAGAGGTCCCCCTGATAGCCGACCACCAAGTTTTCCGACCTGGTCGCCCCATCAGGGTCGATGGGAAAAAGGATGGGGCCCATGCCAGCGGAGGAATTGGCGAACCGTTCGAGAGGAGGGGCACATTCCCTGGCCTCTACCGTAGCCCCTTCTCCCAGTCCCTTGATCAAGCGAAACGCATGCTTGCTGACATACTGCTCAGGAGGCTTGGGGACCTTGGGCGCCCGTTCCACGCCGGTCCCCTTCATGGGCATGAGCAAGACCACATTGCCGGCCTCTCGGATGGCCCTCTCCAATTGGGCATCGTGGTCCAGCTCTTGACGGAGCCTTTCCATCTCCTGCCGCAGGGGGTCCAGGATCCCCCTTCCCCTCTCAGGGCCCAAGGCCTCCATCTGACTCGCGAGCCGGTCCAGGACTCGAAGCCCCGAGCTCTCCTCGGGGTCCTGGAACTGGATGGCCGGGGCGATGACCTTGGCACCGGAGGCCTTCAATCGCTTGATGAGGGCGGCGGTGTGCGATCTGGGCCATGGCCAACGGCCGAGACGCTCCATGCTCCGATCGTCTATGGCCACTATGGCGACCTGTCCCCCATGGTGGGCCGAACCGGCAAGCTGCATCCTGAGATCGTAAGACTGAAGTTCCGCGATTTCCAAAAATGACGGCTTCAAGAGGTACAGGATGATCACCAAGGCGGTTACCCCCCAGGCCACTAGGAAGTCAAACCGCCGGATCGGTCTCTTGCCTGATAGGGTCCTCTTGAACATAGACTCCTGTCCATGAGGAGGCGCGAGATAGCATCCAGTGCGTCGGGATCACAGCCGAACGCCTCCAGACTGCTGCATACGTACTATAGATGCACAGGCGTTGTCAATGGAAATTCAATCGCTTTCTCTCGTTCTTGGTGGCCCCTTGGCACGGCTGTCCCGCCACTTGGATATTTCGCTCGTTGACGCGCATTCCGTTGGTGTGATACGGAATGCCAAGGGGGGTTGGACCATGTACTACCTGTTCCCCTGGCTGGTAGTGGGCTTCATCGCGGGCCTGGTCTTGGGCTCATGGGTGACGCTGCCTCCATCCCTGTGGGCCCTGCCGGTGGTGGCCGCTGGAGGCCTGATCCTGGCGAGGAAGGCGGCCGCGCAAGCCTGGCAATGGGCCTTCGCCCTGCTGCTGTTCGCATCATTGGGGGCGATCCATTCCGAGAGGATCATCCCCAGGGAACTCCCATCCGACCATGTGCTGCACCTTGCAGGGGGAGAGACGGTGGGCCTGGAAGGGGTCATCGTCCAGGCCCCGCGGGTCATGGAGGATCGAACGAGGGTCCTTCTCGATGCCCAGCGGCTCCTCACAGGGCCAACCGAGAGGGCGGTCCAAGGGCTTGTCCTCGTCACGGTGGGTCGTGGGGGGGAGATCCTGCGATATGGAGACAGGGTCCGGCTCAGGTGCAGGCTGCGCACGCCCGAGCCAAGTCCCAATCCGGGTGGATTCGACTGGAAGCGGTTCTTGGCCCTCCAGAGGATCTACGTCCAAGGGTTCGTCCCGGATGCCCGGGAGATAGTCCTCGTCAGGCATGATCAGGGTGGATGGCCCAGGGGTTTTCTGGAGGAGATCCGCAGGAGGCTGTCCACTGCCGTGCGGGAGGAGTTGCCCACCCCTTCCAGGGAGATCCTGCTGGCCATCGTTGTCGGGGGGCAGTCATCCCTTCCTTCCCGGTGGCGGGAGGCCTTCGCGGCCTTGGGGTTGTCGCATCTCTTGGCCATCAGTGGGCTGCACTTCGGGCTGCTCGCCATGATGGTCTACGCCTCGGCGAGGTGGCTGCTCCTCAGGTCAGAGAGGGTAGCCCTCCGTATGCCCGTGGAGAAGTGCGCTTGGATGCTAACCGTGCCGATCCTTGTTGGCTATGCAGGCATAGCCGGGATGGGGGCCTCTGTCCAGCGCTCCATGATAATGATAATGGCCCTGGTGATGGCCCTCTTGCTGGACAGAATCAGGGGGCTCCACCATGCCCTGGCGCTGGCAGCCATGGCCATCTTGCTTTGGGACCCTGGCTCGGTTTACGAGATCTCCTTTCAGCTCTCCTTTCTGGCCGTCCTCGGGATACTCTATGCGGTACCGCGGTGGGCTGAGCTCTTCCCGAGGCGAGACCCGGTCTCCATGTTGGAGCCAGAGGCCCGCAGTAGGAGGTGGCTGAGAAACCTGTACCTCCTGGCCACGACCTCCTTGGCGGCCCTGATGGCCACCCTCCCGGTGTCCCTCTTGCACTTCCACATGATCCCGGCCATGGCGCTACCTGCCAACCTGCTCGTAGTCCCCATCTTCAGTTTCCTGCTCTTGCCCATCTCGCTGATGGGCTCAGCCCTGCTTCTGGTATGGCCATGGGCCGGAGTCTGGCCGCTCTGGTTTGGTGCCTGGCTGGCCGACCTGACCGCAAGGGGCGTCGAATGGGTGGCCCACTGGAGCGGAGGGGGGGTAGACCTGCCAGCGCCCAGGCCATGGGAGGTGGCGCTCTTCTACGGGGTGTGTGTTGGGCTCTGTAAT
>CAZOXN010000422.1:0-3399 GCA_964583655.1 uncultured Desulfarculaceae bacterium
GTGGTCAACCCCTTGAGACCGGTGAGCCCCACTTCTCCCTGGGCCAAGGTGGCAATCAGAGGACTCAAGGCATCCCCAGTGAACTCCACGCTGGTGTCCATTATGAGCACCACGGCCCCGAGGGCCTGCCTGAGGGCGACGTTTCGAGAGGCCCCCTCTCCCATGGGGTGATCTGCATACCACAGGAGAGTGTGCGGGTCACCAGCGACCATCTCGCCGACCCCCTCCCGTGTCTCGTCCTTGGAGCCACCCTCCACCAATACGATCTGTACCCGATGACCGAACGAGTGTGTCCTTACCGACTGGTAACATCTCGTGAGTTCCCGGAGGTTGTTGTGCGCCACCAGCGAAACGGTCACGTCATAGCCATCCGGCTCGTGCAAAAGGGAGGGGACATCTCGGGATGAGGAGATCTCCTTGCGATGCCCCTTCCATTCGGCCTTGGAACGCCTCAGGATCATGGGGCCTCCCCGAAGATCCCGGACCTCAAACCCCTGAGATTCCAGGAGATCCCTTGCCGAGTCAGCCTCGGCCAGGCGCCCTTCTCTTCGAAGGCCTTCCCTGCGCCAAAGCCCTTTCACGATCGGCTCGGGGATCTCCCTGCAGCGTTCGGGCCACCGATGGAGGTCCAATCCCAGGACCTGGTCGAATTCCACGAGCAAGCGGGCCCTTTCAGCCCTGGAAAGGGAACGGTCATCCAGCAGATCCCATACCGCAGCCAGGGCCTTGGGCATGGAGAGATCCGTGCAGATGGCGTCCAGGAAACGTTTCCTGCACCTCTGGGCCGCCTCGCGCCTCGGGGGCTGGGCTTCTCTCCATGATGGCTCCTCCACGAATCTCCTCAGATGCGACAACCCCCGTTGGGCTGCCCGGAGGGCACTGAAGGTGAAGTTCAGTCTCGAACGGTAATGAACCGTCAGACACAGGTAGCGAAAGGCCAAAGGGTCGAACCCCCTAGCCTCGATGTCACGGATGGTGTAGTCGTTCCCGGTGGACTTGGCCATCTTGAGGCCGTCGGCCAGGAGGTGCTCGCCGTGCACCCAATGGCGGACCACCCGATGGCCCGCCACGGATTCCGACTGGGCGATCTCGTCCTCATGGTGGGGGAAGATGTTGTCAACCCCGCCTGTATGGATGTCGAAGACATCGCCCAGATATTGGAGGGACATGGCGGAGCATTCGATATGCCACCCGGGGAAGCCTTCACCCCAGGGGCTGTCCCATTTCATCTCCCGGCCTGGCTCGGCGGCCTTCCACAAGGCGAAGTCCTCAGGATGGCGCTTCAACGGGTCCACCTCCACGCGCACCCCCCTGAGCAAGGCCTCGGGCGGGTTGCCGGAAAGCCTGCCGTAATCGGGAAAAGTCGAGATGTCGAAGTAGACATTGCCTCCCGCCTCGTAGGCATTCCCCTTCTCTATCATCTCCTGGACCAGGGCGATGCACTGAGGGACATGCTCCGTTGCCTTGGGATGGAGGTCAGCCGGGAGGATGTTGATCATGGCCTCGTCGGAGAGAAAGACCTGTGTGTAATGTCGGGCGATCTCTTGGGAGGTCTTCCCCATGGCACGGGCAGCCGCGATGACCTTGTCCTCTCCCCGGTCGAGGAGCTCCATCCGCATGTGCCCCACGTCCGTGATGTTCTTGACGTGGAAGACCTCGTATCCCAGATATCGAAAGGCTCTCTTGAGCCAGTCCGCCATGAGATAGGTGCGGAGGTTCCCGATGTGCACATCGCGGTACACGGTGGGGCCGCACGAGTACATGGTCACGCGCCCTGGCTCCAGCGGTTCGAAAGTCTCCACTCGGCGTGTCAAGGTATTGAACAGGCGCACGCAATCCTCGCCGGAAAGGGGGCGACCCCTCTCAAGGCCTGGGGGCTTCCGCCTCATTTGTGCCGTCCCGGTTGCCAGGGCTTGTCCCGGACGCCCTCATGTAGGCATCCCAGTACTCAGCGGCCAGCTCCGGATCGCTTTCCCTGAGGGCCACGGCCAGGTTGTGGAGGGCCAGCGGGTAGTCGTGCTTGAGGCTCAAGGTCCGCTTCCACATCTGCACTGCCTCGTCCCGCCTCCCCTGGAAGTAAAGGGAGTTGCCTAGGTTCAACATGGCCTCAGGGTAATGCGGCCGCTGGGCGAGGGCCTCTTGAAGAAATCCCATGGCCTTTTCCGGTTCCCTCCTTTCCAGATAGGCGTACCCAGCATTGTACCACACCTCCGGCGGGAACTGTCCCTCTTCCCACACGGGGAATACCCTATGGGACTGGGTCAATCCCAGCAGTATCAGGCCAATGATCCACACGGTGGGCTTGCGGAAGGCCCGCCTGCTCATCATCCCCATGACGGCGTGTGCCGCGAAGAGACAGAGAAAGGGCACGGCAGGGAACCGGTACCTTTCGGTGACGCTGAAGATGAGGAGGATCATCAGTTGGGTCGCCGGCACCACCATGAGAAGTGCTGCGGACTTGGAAGGCTTCCTCATGACCATGCCCGCCACCCCCAAGGGGATCAGGAGGGCGATGGGGACGAAAAACAGGCGAAGAGAGGGCGTGAAATTTCGCTCTTCAAAAGATGCGAAATAGATGTCCGAGTGTTCCCTGGCAGACAAGGCGAGGAGGAGCTTGCGGCCCAGCAGGGTCGCGAATCGCCGTGGCTCCTCCCGGATGAAGGACCACACCTCCCTTCTCCAGTACTCGTCCACCGCCCTGCGGGAGACCGGATGACCGACTCGTTCTTCCACGTATCGCTGGACATCGGACCATTGCTCGTCCACGTTTTGGGAGATCTCCGGGATCCGAGTGGCCACCCCCCTGGCCTGCGCATTGTTGCCCACATAGAGTATCAGGCCGCTGTTGGCTGAGATCAGGACCCACTCCCCGGCTATCAGGCCATTGCGGATAGTGACAGGGGCGATGGAAAACGCGACTCCGGCCAGGAAGGCCATGGCGACACCAAGGGCCCGGCCCTGTTCGCCTCGGCGGGCCAACAAGACGAGGGGCAACGAGGGCAGGAGGGCCAGGAAAAAGGTGCGTGTGATCACCGCTATGCCCACCAAGACACCGGCGACCATGGCCCTCGCCCTGTCCCTGCCCTCAGCAGCTCCTACGAGGAGCCACAGACCCATGACGAGCCAGAAGGTGCCCGGCGTCTCGGCGCCTATCTTGCATGAGAAGAACGCTGCCATGGGATAGAAGGCCCAAAGGCCGGCGGCGAGGAGCCCCTCCTTCCCCCCGAAGACCCTGGTCCCCAAGGCCCAGAGTCCCAGGAGGATCCCGAGGTCCAGCAACAGCGCGAACTGGTCGACGACCAGGAAGCCTCCGAACACCGGGAGTCCGGCGTCGTACGCGTTGTCCCCGAAGAGGCCCAGGGCCATGACCAGGGCCAGGCCGGACCCCAGGAGCGCGAC
>CAZOXN010000423.1:0-3398 GCA_964583655.1 uncultured Desulfarculaceae bacterium
TCTTGATCCACGACGCGCAGTACAGGACGGAGGAGATGGGCTCCAAGAAGGGATGGGGCCATTCGGATTTCCTGTCTGCCGTTGACCTGGCCCTGGAGGCGGGGGTTCGTCATCTGGTCCTCTACCATCATGATCCGGATCGCTCCGATGCGGAGGTGGAGGAGATGGAGGAGATGGCCCGGGATCACGCCAGGGGCAAGGGGAGGGTAGGCCCCTTCGTCGCGGCTGCGATGGAGGGGAACCAGTGGAAGCTCTAAGGCTTGAGGTTCAAGATGATCTCCTTGAGTTCGTTATAATCCCCTGACATCTCCTTTACTTGCGACTCCTTCCGGTCCAATCCAACGAGGCTCGGTGGGATTTCTGGCTCCACCCCTATCTCCCGAAGTACCTCCGGGAACTTGGCTGGATGTGCGGTCTCCGTAGCCACGGCCAATGGCTGGTCCGATCGGCAGGCCAGGAATCGTCTCAGGGCAGCCCAGGCTACGGCCCCGTGCGGTTCGAGGATCACGCCGTGACGGTGATAGGTCTCCTCGATGGTCAAACGCGTCAGGTGATCCGATACGGATATGCCTGCCGCATCCCTGCGCAATGCCTCCATATCCGGCATCCGGCAGACGACCCCTTGCCGGTCCATCTTTCCGCCGTACAGATCGAGCAACCTCCTCAGGTTGCTAGGATTGCCTACGTTCATGGCATTGGAGAGACAAGCCTTGGATGGCCGAATGGGGCGATAGATCCCGGTCTCGAGGAAGGCCGGGAACTCGTCGTTCTCGTTGGTGGCAACGATGATCTTTTCCACGGGTTTACCCATCCTCATGGCCAGGAAATCCGCGGTGACGTTCCCGAAGTTGCCGGAGGCCACGGAGTCGACGAGCCGCTCTTCACGCTGCTCCACCAGGGCCGTGTACGCGTAAAGGTGGTACCCGACTTGGGGCAAGAGTCGGCACCAGTTGATGGAGTTGGCTGAGGTCAGCCGGAGTCCATCGAGGTCAGGGTCCTCGAAGGCACGCATGGCCATGGCCTGGAGCTGGTCGAACTTGGCCTGGGCGGCCACTGCCACCACGTTTCCACCCAAGGTGTTCATCTGTTTGGCCTGACGAAGGCTGACCTCGTCCCTAGGATAAAGCACGACCACCGTGAGCCCCTTCAGGTTGTGGAAGGCATTGGCGATGGCGCTCCCTGTGTCACCGGATGTGGCCACGAGGATGATCCTGTGTTCGTCCTGGGAGGCCGTGAAGTATTGCATGGCACGGGCCATGAAACGGGCAGCCAGGTCCTTGAAGGAGGCGGTGGGGCCCTGGTCCAGGCGAAGCAAGTAGCATCGGTCCACCACATGCTCCAGAGGCACCGGGAAGTTGTAGGCCTCCTTTATGATGTCCCAAAGGGCCTCCTCGGGTATCTCCCCCACGAGGAAAGGCCTCAAGGCGTGGAACGCCACCTCGGGATAGGGTCGCCCTCTGAGGGCCCATAGTTCCCCTGCTGGGAGCTTCGGTATGCGGGTCGGCATGTAGAGGCCACCGTCCGGGGGCTGACCCCGAAAGAGGGCCTCGCGGAAGCTGGCCAGGGGGGACTCACCGTTTGTGCTGTAATACAGGATCGACTCCATGCTGTCTCCGATCTCAGTCCTCACTTGTACCACATGTCCCGGGTCTCCTCAACGGTCTGGGCTGCCGAGGTCCTCCTGGTCTTGCCTTGGGCGCTTCTTGCGGGAGATCGCTCAGGTGCCCTCGTCGCAGCACCCAGGGGATGAGGAGCCACCCTCAGGGGAGGGCACAGGAGGCTGCAACTGCGGTTCAGCCACTGATTCGAAGACGTGCAGGGGGCGGTCCAGGCCCTTGAATCGCACATCCCCCAGGTGCCTCAAGGGGGCACCAGGGGGCAGAGACCTCCGGGTGCTCTCGGACAGGAGGATCTGACCCCCGGTGGCCATGTCACACAACCGGCTCGCCACGTTCACCTCCTGGCCGATCACCGTATAGTCGAATCGCTTGCGGGACCCCACGTTTCCCACGAAGAGGTGTCCCGTGGAGATGCCTACCCCCAGGGAGAGGGAGTCCACAGGGGAACCCTTGTCCGTCCACCGCTTCTTGATGTCGGCGAAGGCTTCCACCATGGACCAGGCGGCCTTGAGGGCCTTCAAGGCAGGGGCTTCCACCTTAAGCGGTGCCCCGAAAAAGGCCATCACGGAATCCCCTATGAACTTGTCCAGCGTGCCCCCGTGTTGGAAGACGATCTCGGTCATGCGGGTGAAGAACTGGTTCAAGAAGAGCCTGGTCTTCTGTGGCCCCATACGGTTCACCACTGATGTGAAGCCCCTTATGTCAGCAAAGAGGACCGTGAGGTCTCTCATCTCCCCTAGGCTCATCCAGCCCCGCGGATGTCTCATGAGGGTCTCCGCCACTTGCGGTGGCACGTACCCCTCCAAGATGGACCGCAACCGGGTCCTCTCCTCGGAGGCCTTGAGGAGGGAAGCGTTGCGGATCGCCACGGATGCGTGATTCGCGTAGATCATCAGGAGCCTCACCTCGTTGTCGGTGAAGAGGCGCCCTGGCTCAAGACGGTTTACGTTGAGGACTCCCAGGACACGATCCTGCGTCTGCAAAGGGACGCAGACCGCCGAGGCTATGGCCCGCTCCTTCGGGATCATGCCGGCGAGTTCCCGGAGCTCCTCCACACCGTGCAGGAGGCGCGGCTTGCGGTACTGAGCCACCCATCCTGCCACCCCTTCCCCCACTCGCACCCGGGCGTTGCGGACCTCCTCGCCCCCGGCACCGAAGGCGGCCACCGTGCGCAGGACGGTCCGGCTCCGGTCCAGGAGCATCAACGAGGACTCGTGGGCCCCTACGGCCCTCACGGCCTCGCGCACTATCATCTCCAGAAGCGGGGAGAGCTCCATCTGAGAGGTGATCGATGCCGTTACCTTGAGGAGGCCGCGAAGCCCTTCCAGGTCCAGGGCCATCCCCTGGAGTTCCTCCCCGTCGGCGTCGATTCGAGACCTCAACCCCCGGATCTCCCGGTGGGATATCGCGAGGTAGAGGACCAGGCACACGAACAACACCACGAGCCCGAAATAGTACAGGGGGGAACCCGCACCAGCCTCCAGTGGCAGCTCCCTTAGGCCCAGGGTGCGAAGCAGCGGGGTGAGGAGGAGCCCGAAGGTGAGCCAAAGCAGGATCAAGATGCCGCCTCGCCAGATGCCGAATCCGCCCCATCGGTCATTGGCTGACTCGGGTCGATCGGCCCTCTCAGGGGTGGTCCGAGGCACCTCAGAGCCCTTCACTTTCGCCTCGATCCGAAGCGGTCTGCTTCCCCTCCTCGGGGACGTGCATCAGGTGGGAGCGATGGTCGTAGAACTGGACGCGAGTCCTGTTACGCTCTCTGAGCAATAGGTTCAGGGC
>CAZOXN010000424.1:0-3393 GCA_964583655.1 uncultured Desulfarculaceae bacterium
CAGCTTCGGCCGAGAGGGCTTCCCCCAGGTCAAAATCCTGTAAAATAAAAGCGCCTCCGCCAAGCCGCTCCGAAAAACGCCACCGACCCGTGATCACTTACTCCGCCAGTGCTCACTTGTCACTGGCTTGGCACTTCCCTCCCCAAGACCTTCTGGTAAAACGCCTCCAGATCCGGTTGGAAATCGAAGATGACCGGATACCCGGGGGGCACGGCCTCCACCTCCAGGAGGGCGAAGCAGCCGGGACAATAGAACTCCCTGAGCTCCATCCATTGCGGGTCGGAGTGTTCGTAAGGCCTGTAAAGCTCCCTGAGGGCCTCCACGCTGTCCCGGACATAGACCCGGGCCTTGTGCTTCCAGTTCACCCCGTAATCCCCGAACTCGAACCCGCAGTCGCACTTCACGATGCGATCCGGGCCCTTTTGCACGATGTAGAGGTGCTCCGCCAGGGGCAGCAGGATTTTCTCCTTCCACGGCACCCGCCCCTGGAGGATCCTGACCACTTGGTCGAATCGTTCGGGGTCCTTGGGGTTGGAGATGATCTCCTTGGTCTTGGGCCAATCGAGCTTCCCATCTATGAGGTCTGCGATTATCTCGTCGTTGTATGCAGCCATGTTCGATCCCTCCTCACCTCAGGTCACATGACGGTCAAGAAAGGTCGGAGTCCCTGGCCTTACCCGAGACCTGATCGTGACAGATGCCCTCCTTCAAAACCGGAAATCCTCCGGCAGCTTCCAGAAGGCCCTGAACTCGGAGGCCCAGGAAGGCGAAAGCTCCATGCTCTCCCTGAGCATCTCCTTGACCGGCTCCGCCAGGTCCTTCTCCACCACCTTTCGCCTCTCCCTCTCGTAGAAATCCGAGAACTCTACGCTCCTTCCCTTCCTCAGGTCCTTGATCCGCTGTCTCTCCTTCAGGGTGGAGTCGGTATCCACGGACCATGCCTTCTTGGCCTCCTCGTAGCGGCACACGACCCCATAGATTCTCCTGGCCGCCTCCGCGGTGTACACCCCGGCCTCCACGTCCTTGCACACCGCCTCGGCCGCCCTCTCCAGGGGGTCTCCGAAGCCCGGCGAGCCCGACATGTTGGAGAGGACCACGTCCCCGTTCACCATCACCTTGCCGAGGGTCTGCGCCCTCTCGGACCGCACTGGTCTGCCTTTGAGGAGTGCCTCCACCTGGGACCTGGTGGGGTCCTTTTCCCCCAGAGGGTAAGGCCTGAGCTCCTGCACGACCTGTGCGAAGTCGGACCCCAGCATCCAGAACTTGTACCCAGTGGCGTGAGGGTACCCGCCCATGAGGCCCGGGCCGTGGAATGTGAGGCCGTCGGTGCGCACCACGTAGTTGAGAAGTTCCTTCACGCCGAAGGCGATGCGCAGATTCTCCCATCCCGTGGCCCCGCGGTATTTGCCGAAGCCGGCCGTATCCGGCTTCACCCCCCTTCCCAGCCACGGAAGGCCCAGCTCCAGGGATTCCCAGACCTCCACGTCCCCCATGTCCGCCTCGGGGTTCCATATGGCGTATCCGTAGTCCAGACCATCCTTGATCGCCCCGGCCCCCAGACCCACGCTGGAGAGGTCGAAGGCGGCGATGGGAAAATAGACGCCGTTCTCCAGGAAGCCACCTCCCTGGCTGGCATCCCCCGTGAAGCCGTAACCTGACACCACCTCCTCCCTGAACCCGCGAGCGTAGAATCCGCGGCTCAGGCACCTGAAGAGCCCGGTGAAGGAGGGGATCAGAAAACCCCAGGCGGTCCCGTATGCCGCATAAGGGTCCCCGGGATTCGCCCAGGATCCCAGGGGGAAATGATGCTCCACAGCGAAGTAGGCCCCGTCGTTCACCCTCCCGTCGTAGAAAATGGTCTGGCTGAGGATCACCCAGAGGGCACCCTGCATGGAGGCCAGGGAGCAGTTGAAGGGATGCTGGCCGTAGCGGTTGGCCCCTTCCATGGAGAATCGGAAATCCCCCTCCGGGCTGACCTTGAGCTCGATGGGGGCATGCATGATCAGGTCCTTCCTCGGCCTCTCTATCTGCCCCAGGGGGGTCTCCGCGAATCCCACCTCGCTGAAGGTGGCCGTCCTGTACACGCCTGGAATGAGCCTCTCCTTGACACGCGCCCGGAAGATCCTCCTTCCCTCTTCCACCACCTCCCTTATGAACTGCCTGTAGTAGTCGACCCCTTCCTCCCTGACGATCCTCTCCACGGCCTGCCGGATCATGTGGCATCCGGCCACCCTGGCCTTCTCGTCCAGGTCCCAGAACATGGGGGTGCGAACCGCCATCTGAGAGCGGAGGCGGTGGACCTTGTAGACCTTGTCCTCTTCCCCTATCTTCTCCGCCGGGACGTGGTACCCGTCCTCGAAGCGGTTCTGGGTCTGCACCGGGTCGTGTCCAGGGACCGACGCGCCTATGTCCACCTGGTGAGTCACCCCCCCGGCCCAGCCCAACAGCTCTCCGTCCATGAAGATGGGCACGAAGGTGGCCACATCCGTCGTGTGGACGTCCCCTATGACGGGGTCGTTGTTGCAGAAGATGTCACCGGGCCTTATCCCGGGCTCGTCCTCGTATCCCTGTCGGATCATGTACTTTATGGCCTCGCTCATGGTGTGGACGTGCACGATGATCCCGGTGGACAGCACGATGCTGTCCCCCTCCGGGGTGTATAGCGCGAAGCACAGCTCGCCGATGTTCCTCACTATGGGCGATGCGGTCACGTGCATGGCCGTTTCCCTGGAAGAGACCAAGGCACCACGCAGCTTGGCGAAGGCCTTCTCGAAGCGCATGGGGTCCTGTTCCTTGAGGACCAGGCGCTCGAGGCCATAATAGGCCCCCGTCTTGCGAAAGAGCTCCTCCGACTCTCGGAGCATCTCCAGTAGGCTCTTCCCGCCCCAACCGATGGCCTTCTTCTCCTGTGGCGGACGTTCGCCGGCGAGGCCTGCCTTTGCCACCCCGGTCATGCGGGTTATCTCGTCTTCCCTGGCCATGGTCATCCCTCCTTCTTCAGCGCACTGAGATCTCGAAAATCCTGAAGGCGTTCAAGATGGCCTCGAAACCCGGTGGGAGCAGGAAGGTGGTCGCAGGCGCCTCCACTACCGCTGGACCGTGGATGATGTTCCCAGGCTCCACCAGGCTCATCTCGTACAGGGCCGCATCGTGCCACTGTCCCTTCCAATATATCCTTCTGCTCCCCTTCCTGGAGGCGAGTGAAGGGTCTTTCCCCGCAAGCGGGTACCTGCGCACGAGCGGCTTGTCCGTCTTGAGCACCCCCTGGGCCACCGCCCTGGTGATCAGGTACCCCAGCTCCGGCGATTTAGGGGCCGTGGGAAAGACCTTGGAGTATACCTCCTCGAAGCCCTGCAGGAGTCGCGGTATCTGATCCTTGGTAATGGGGAATCC
>CAZOXN010000425.1:0-3384 GCA_964583655.1 uncultured Desulfarculaceae bacterium
TTGGTGATCTGCCACGTCAGGGCCACGGCGACCATGGGTGGTGCGATCGTCCCCTCGGGACGCTCGTCGTCGAGATACCAAGGGTTCCCATCTCCCACTCCCGCTGCATAGTTCATGCACTGCCTAGGCGTGAGCATGACCTCAAGGGGCCGAAACCTCTTTCCAACCAACCCTGATCCCAGCTCCATCCCGAGACCCATCCCTTTTATCCCTCGACGCCCCCGTATATCATTCTTCGAGGGCGTGCACAAGGGTATGCCCGAGGAGGGTCTTTGCCGAGCCGTTTTGCCCCTCATGTCTCGTGGTGGGAATCGCCTGGTACGTGCACGGCCCTGGCACGACGGGTAGCTTCCAATGCCCAAGCACACACGGCCTGTGGATTGCCGGCAGGATTGACTGCAAATCCACAGGGCAGTAAATAGGAGATGGGGGGCATGGCCCTTTGTTTCCAACTCGGGACGGGCCCGGAATCCATACCCGGGATCGGGGAGCAAAGAACCACAGAGAAGTCGAGGTCGGATGGGAGGCACCTTGGAGGCACTGACCGGGAAAGACATAAGAGATGCGGCGGGGCGGATCGGGCCCTTCGTTCACCGTACCCCTGTTGTCACATCCCGCAGCCTCGATGCGGTAACTGGGGCCGAGCTCTTCTTCAAGTGCGAGAATCTCCAGAAGGGAGGTGCCTTCAAGATCCGCGGGGCGACCAACGCCGTCTTCTCCTTGACCGAAGAGGAGGCGGCCCGTGGGGTGGCCACCCATTCCTCTGGAAACCATGCAGCCGCCCTGGCCCTGGCAGCGCTATGGCGTGGGATCACGGCCCATGTGGTCATGCCCGAGGGCTCATCCCCCGTCAAACGAAAGGCGGTCCTGGAGTACAGGGCCCACGTGGTCTCCTGCCAGCCCACCGTGGAGGCGAGGGAGAAGGGCTTGAGTGAGCTCGTGGAGCGAACTGGCGCGGTGGTGGTCCACCCTTACAACGATTACAGGGTGATGGCAGGACAGGGAACCGCTGCCATGGAGCTGTGCGAGGAGGTCCCTCGCCTGGACATGATCCTGGTCCCGGTGGGTGGGGGAGGGCTGTTGGCCGGCACGTGTATCGCCGTCTCCGCCGTCTCCCCCGCGACATCGGTGATGGGGGCCGAGCCCGAGGTGGCCGACGATGCCCGACGCTCCTTGCTGGCCGGAAAGATCATACCTTCCACATACCCTGTCACCATCGCCGACGGGCTTCGGACCTCTCTCGGTGATCTGACATTCCCCATCATCCAGAGACACGTCAAGGAGATTTTCACCGCGAGCGAGGCTTCCATCGCCCACGCCATGCGCATCATATGGGAAAGGATGAAGATAGTGGTGGAGCCGTCGGCCGCGGTGCCATTGGCGGCGGTCATGGGCAACCCCGGGGTGTTCTCTGGAAGGCGGGTGGGGATCATCCTCTCCGGCGGGAACGTGGATCTGGAGAGGCTTCCGTGGTGAGTCTCATCAGGGTGGAGTCCTGTTGTCAGGACATGATCCTGTGGAGCTGTGATGTCCAGGCTGCCCTTCGGGAAGACTTCACTCCGCAGCGGTCCCTGAAAAACCAAGGGGCTGTATGGCTACTCCTTCGCTGAGGCGTCCCTGGAAGGGGCCGGAGCCTGGGACAAGACCGGCCTTCTTTGATGGTGCATTCAGCGGATACTGCCTCTCGCCCTGGATCTTGTCCCTCAGGGAGACGCCCCCAGGTTAGGGACCTTGAACATGATCTACGGGATACTCGCCGACGCAGTCCTCGTGCTGCACCTCGTCTTCATACTGTTCGTCGTCTTCGGGGGGATGCTGCTTTTCGTGCGCAGGGCCTGGGCGTGGGCGCACCTCCCTTGTGTAGCCTGGGCAGTGCTGGTGGAGTTGGCAGGGTGGATCTGCCCGCTTACGCCCCTGGAGAACTGGTTGCGCCTGCGAGGTGGGACCCAAGGCTACGACATCGGGTTCATCGAGAACTACCTTGTCCCGGTCCTGTACCCGGCCTCCCTGACGCGTGGACACCAGATGGCCTTGGGGTTTCTCGTGCTGGGGATAAATGACGGTATCTACGTCCTCGTCATGCGGCGCCTAAGGGCCACCCGTGCAAAGAGACGATCCCACCGCCGCCATTGAGGGCCCATGATGGCGCCACCTTGCGCCCTTACGGAAATCTCGGCCTTCTCTTCTCGGCGAACGCGCTGACCCCCTCGGCGAACTCCGGGTCCAGAGAGTGTGTCATTATCATCCTGCGCTCGTGCTCCATCTGGGTCTCCAGGGACTCCATCATGCCCAACCGGAGCAATCTCTTGCAATCCCCGAAGGCCCTCGAAGGGCCTTTGGCCAGATCCGATGCGGACTGTCCGACCCTCTCCAGGAATCCCTCTTCTGGCAGCACCACATTGACCAGTCCCAACTCCATGGCCTCCCTGGCGGTCAGGGGCCTGTTAAGGAGGGCCAGTTCCACCGCCCTTTTGTACCCGACGAGACGCGGCAGGAAGTAGGTCGAGCCCCCATCCGGGACCAGGCCGATACCAGTATAGGCCATGATGAATCTGGCCCCCTCGGCAGCGAGGGTAAGATCACAGGCCATCGCAAGGCTGAAGCCCGCCCCTGCTGCCGTGCCGTTGACCGCCGCGATGACAGGCTTGGGCATCCTGGCGATGTCCGACACGAAGCCGTGGAGGTAGAACGCGAGGTCCCTGAGAAACTTTTCCGACCCGATGCTGGCCCTCATGTCTTTCACATCCCCCCCTGCGAAGAAGGCCTTCCCCCTGCCTGACACGACCACTACCCTGACCTCCGAATCCGTACCCATCTCGTGGCCTGCCTCGTAGAGCTCCTTGGCCATGGGCAAGTTGAGGGCGTTGAAGGCATCGGGGCGGTTGAGAAAGATCCAGCCTATGCCATCCCCCTTCTCCACTGCTATGTTCTCGAAATCATGCATGTGCCTCCTCCTTAGCCGCAAAGGCATTGCCCTGCCGCTATCAACGCGGCACTCATCTCTCCGACTGAAACCGAGAAGTTGACCGTTCTTGTGTACCACGATTCCCAGACAAACGCAAAACCAGGGGCGCGCGCACGCCGCGCGAAGAATCAGATCTTGCAGGTACGACTCTGGCGTGATGCCAGTGGTTTGTGGCCGGTCGTCCGTCGTTTCTCACGGATTGCCGCGATAGTTGGACATAGGAGCCACTGGCACTTCTCTTCGCTGCAAGTCTCCAAGCGCCATGGGGATGAGGCAACTGGTCACGGCGGGGTGGTGGCATTGGTCTTTGTCGTCTGTTCCGTCTATCTGGTCTGTTCCGTCTATCTGGTCTATTCCGTCTATCTGGTCTATTCCGTCTATTCGGTCTATTCCGTCTGTTCGGTCTATCTGGTCTGTTC
>CAZOXN010000426.1:0-3366 GCA_964583655.1 uncultured Desulfarculaceae bacterium
CGGCGCTTGAAGAAGGGGACGATCCCCACGTGGTCGAAATGGGCGTGGAGGATGAGAAGCTTGTCGACCCTCCCCTCGTCTATGGCAAACTCCTCCATCTGGCGAAGCACCTCAGGGACGATGTAACTGACCCCGCCGCTTATGATCATGGAGGAGTCCCTCCCTTCCAGGAGGTAGACCCTCGACTCCTCACAGCCCAGACACCAGAGGCCATCGCATATCTTGCCCGGCTCTCTCACCCGCATGAATTCCTACCTCCCCCTCGGCGCCCCGTGGAGGCATCAACCGGCCTATACCAAGAAAAGGACACCTTGTAAGAATGCTGAAGCAGGACTCCGTGAAAAAGGGCTGCCCCTGAACATCGAGTTTTCCAACGCCAGCACACCGTATGTCTCGTCCCGGCGGACCACTGAAGGGGTGCGAGGCCGACGCTGTGCCAACTTCTTATCAGCACAAAAAAGGGGGGATCTTCCGATCCCCCCAATCCCTGTAGCAAGGGGCGGGGTTCAGACCCGCCCGTCCGGGAGCCTCCTAGAAGTCGTAAGCGATCCTCCAGAAGAGCTCGTAGGCGTTGTCGCCGCTCTTGATCACCCCGTCGAGCGGGTTGAAGTGATCGAGGCCGCTGTCCGCGATGAAGTAGGCACCCACGAGATCAAGGGACAGGTTGGAATAGATCTTGTACGTGGCCCTGAGATCGATCTCCCAGCCCATCCCGTTGTCCGCAAGGGTGGTCAGGAAGGGCTTGTCCCACTCCTCCGTGGCCCAGATGTAGCCCGCGATCAGATCCAGGAGGAGCTGCTTGGTCACCTGCCAATCCGCCTCCAGGGCCAACCCCGCAGACCCGCCCGGGTTCATCACGTAATTGGAGTTGAGGTTGATGGCCGCGCCCCGAAGCCCGGTGTAGAAGAGCTCGAACGGGGCGAAGTAGCCGTCAGGCGTGGACCAGCGGTTCCACTCCGGGTCCACAGGGTCGAACGCATCCTCGTCGTTGCCGCTGAAGTACCACCCCTTGATCCCCACGCTCCAAGGCCCGGGCCTGATCCCGAAGCGGCCGATGAGGGCCCACCCGCTGGGATCCATGCCGCCCTCCTCCTGGGCCGGAACGAGCAGGTTGTAGTTCATCCTGCGGTCATCGTTGCCCCAGAAGTAGTTGAAGTGCAAGCGGCTGTAGAAGATCCCCGGGTTGATGCTCACGTGGAAGCCGTGCCAGAAGTAATCCCCTGACATGGCCTCGAATGGCCTCCGGCCGCCAAGGCCGGCGAAGGTGTTGACGTTGGGGGTGTGGAACTGCCAGGCACCCCAGTCCAGCCTGGTGTGGCCGTTGTCACCCACATGGAGCCACACATGGTAGGTCCCGAAGGTGAACCACTTGGCCAGGGCCCCGGTGATGTTGACCAGGTACATGGTGCTGTCGTCGCTGTCCCTGTTCTGAGTAAGGCCCACTGCCAGGGTGGTGACCCCGCCGTAAGCCGTGTTGAAGACGTCCCTGCCCTCGTCCCACTTGATCCAGCCTATGGTGGTGTTGAGAACACCCTTGATGATGGGGATGTCCGCCCTGATCCCCCAGGCGTCGCCTTGGTATGCGAACATCAGGAGGTCGGGGTCGATCCCCCAGCCCTGGAGCCCCGCGGTGATCTTGACCGGGGTCCCGGGGACCATGAACCAGACATAGGCGTGCTTCATCCTGAGGAGGTTGGGCGGGACCTCGCCCGAGTCCTGACCACGGGCGGTGCCGGTGGCCAGGGTCAGGGCCGGGAACTGCCCCCCAACGGAGCCTGCATCAACCCCCCAGAACCAGTTCCACTCCAGGCCCATGGTCCCGCCGTATTTCCCCTCGAAGGAGGTGTCGAACCACCACCTCCACTGGGACCAGACGAGGCGCCTGGCATCGTGGATGTCGTCGTCGAAATCGAACACGTTGTCGCTGGATGTGCCGGCGGCCCTGAAAAGACCCCTGACGCTGAAGTCCGGGGCCCCCAGGTACTTGCCCACAGCCGGGGCCTGCTGCTGGGCCTGGACCGGAAGTGTCAAGGCGAGCACCAAGGCCGCGGCGAAAAGGACTGTCAACGATTTTCTCATGGATCCTCCTCCTTTACTTTGGTTTTCTCTACCTAGTCAACCGCCCCCCCTCCCCAGGGAGGGCCAGGAAACAACCCCTTTTCCAGCATCACCCCCCTTCGTGTTCCTCGTTCCCGAAGGGACACCCCCGTGTCCCCGGCAAATCGAGAGTTCGCCCTTTACCTGACCCGCCTCAGGAGCTGGTTGTTGCCGATGCCTCCCGACAGCGGTGAATTCTCATCGAAATCGTCGGCGCCTGCGGCCCGCACCACGTTGACGAAGGCCCATCCGTTACCCAGGTCGCTCCTGTTGGTCACCCAGAACTTGGCAGTCTTGGTCCTTCCGGGGAGCAAGGCCCGGCCGCGGGCGTTCTGAGTGAAGGTCCGGGTCGTGTTGTACAGAAGCTCCGTGAAGCCGCTGTTCCACACTTGCAGGTTCACGGTGAAGGTCCCCGAGGGATTCCAGCCGAGGTTCCTGACGTCCACCCTCGCAAACAACCTCCCGTCATACCTGAACACCCCCCAGTTGGCCTGCAGGTCGATCCCGGTGATGACGACCCCGGTGACGCTCACGTTGTCGATCTGCCAGTAGCTGTCATTGACCCCAGTGGGGTCATCGAATTCGAAGACCGCCTGCAGAGGGTTAGGATAACCCACATACAACGCCAAGTTGAGGGAGACGGAACCGGTGGCATCTGCCACATAAGTAACTAAGGGACCGTAATACGTTGCAATGGCCGGATCGTACAGCCACACCCTGCCCCGGCCGTCGCCAGCGACCCCCGTCTCGAGGGCGTGCCGGAAATTCAGGTTGGCAGCAGAGTAATTGGCGATACTGAATGTCGGGCTGAAGAGCCCCGTGTCCCAGGCCAGGGCATTGCCGGGATCTATCTCGGCTGCGGCTGCGCAATACCCGGTTCCTCCCGTGTAATTGGGCATGACGACGCCCGGCGCTATGTAGAAGTTGTTGTTAGCGTACCAGTTGTTGCCAGTTACAGCCCAGTCGGCCACCGTCCAGTTGGCAGGGAGAAACGTCTCGAACTCCTGCGTCGCCAAGGGCGTGCCCGCCAACTGCCCGTAGGCCGATGGGGCGAACATGCAGATAAGAGCGACGAAAACAAGGGTCTTCCATTTTGTCATAGCCCTTCCTCCTTTACTTTGGTCTCTCTACCTTTTTCGACCCCTCCCCAAAAGGGGCCAGGAAACAACCCCTGATCCTTCCTATCACCCCCTTTCCCGGATCTGGCGACCCTCCAAAGACCTCGTTTTTTTAACGGACACGCGCCCGGGGACACCTTCCCTTTCTCCG
>CAZOXN010000427.1:0-3356 GCA_964583655.1 uncultured Desulfarculaceae bacterium
GTGGCGATCCCTACCAGCTTGCCCTTGTGCACCACGGGAAGCCCCCCGACGCCCTTCTGGGCGCCAAGGAGGGCGGCGTGCTCCGCTGTATCGTCCGGGCTCACCACCACCAGGTCCTTGGACATCACGTCCTTTACCGTCAGCTTCGACAGCAAGTAGTTGAGCTCATGGACGCTCAGGGTGGTGGCGTCCGAGGGGGATGCCTCCATGAGATCCCGATATGTGACCATGCCCACGAGTTTTCCCTTGGCCACCACCGGAAGCCTCCTGATCCGGTTGTCCCTCATGATCTTCTGGGCCTCCAGGATCGGGGTCTCTGGGGCCACCACGATAGGATCTGTGGTCATCCAGTCCTTCACGAACATGGGCTCCCTCCTTGCCGCTGCGTCTCGTTATCCACCATGAAGACTGCCAAGTCCCAACCAGACAAGGCGTCTCCAAGCGAAAACCACTCCAATGATCGCCCTGGAAGTCGCCGCCGTGGCAATCACCGCAAGTGCTCCTTCCGGGCCCTTCACCAAACCGTGCGGTCTCACCTTTACTATAGGGGGACCGAAAAATCAAGCTCAAAAAAAGTCCATCGATGTAAGACCTCGGTCTTGGGGCCCGCCATGCAAGGACTGCGAGCCGCGATAGGATGTTCGCCAAGGCGTGAGGCGCAGGGACATGGGGCTGCCCCCCGTAACCTGTGCATTACCTGGCGACGGGGCAGGTCAAGGCTTCTTCCCTTGCAGAGGCACCACCCTGATCCCTCTCAGCCCCTTTTCTTTCTCGAGACGGGAGCGAGTTGCCTCGGCCTCGGAGCGATCACCAAAACTCCCTACGAGCACCCTGTGCCAGGTCCCCTTCCCCGCAAGATCCACAGGCAGACAGAAGGCGTCGAGACCCGACCTTCTCAAGAACTCGGCCCTCTGTTGAGCAACGAGCTCCTCCTTGAAGGAGTCTACATGGATCGTGAAAGCGGCCCGGGATGTCCGGCCTCTCACGCCCTGGCCATGAGTCGAGGTGAGGTCTCGTTGCCCCCTCGCCTGTCCGTGCGTCATTCTCTGGACATTTTCATCGGGCGAACCAGCCTTGTTTACGCCCTCGCCCTTTTCCTCCACAACAGGGGCAGCCGCCTGAGGCTCGAAGACGGGGCCTTCTCCTTCGTCCTGTCCAGTGGGCGAAAGGGACCGGGTGGCCGACCCTCGATCAGTCGCGCTCCTGTCGGCAGGAGATGCTCCCGCCGAGGGATTAGGCGTGATCTTCGAGTCCTCCTCCTCCGCCCTCAAGAAAGGCGGGACCTCTGAGGGCCGGGCCGGGATCGGCTTCACCACCGGGGGAGGGATGTTGCCATGTCCCGAAGGGGAAAGGACCGATAGTGCCGACCATACCAAGGCCCCGAGGATCACCAAGACACAGGCGGAAAGCACCAGGCGAACCCCTACCCTGCCCTCCCCACGCATCCTCCATTCCCCTTGGTTCCCGATGCCAGGTCCCGCGTGCTCCAATGCCGGGGGTCGAAACACGGCCGAGAGGGAAGCCCCCCGGAAACAACCCTAGGTCTCACTCTGCTTTGAGCTTCCTCACTTCCTCTATGAAGGGCGGCACCACCTTGAAGAGATCGTCCACCACCCCGTAGTCCGCCTTCTGAAATATCGGCGCATCAGGATCCTTGTTGATCGCCACTATCACCTTCGACGTCCCCATCCCAGCCAAATGCTGTATGGACCCAGATATCCCACACGCAATGTAAAGATTCGGCGTCACCACCTTCCCAGTCTGCCCCACCTGGTCAGACTGCGGCCTCCACCCAGCATCCACCGCAGCCCGCGACGCCCCTACCGTACCACCTAACAAATCCGCCAACTCCTCCAACATCCCATAGTTCTCAGGCCCCTTCATACCACGCCCACCTGATACTATCACCTCAGCCTCCGTCAAATCAGGCCTCCCTCCTGCCTCCTCCCTCAACTCCACCTGCCTAACCCTCAAATCCACTTCCTCTAACCCTACCTCCAAAACCTCTACCTCTGCCCTCAACGTAACATCAGGCTCCAACCTCGAAAATACATTCGGCCTCAACGTCGCTACCTGCGGCACCCCCTTGCACATCACCTCAGCATAAAGCTTCCCAGCATATATCGGCCTCCTGCCCACTAACCTCCCATCCATAACCCTCAAACCTACACAGTCAGATAAACACCCAACCCCCAACCGCGCCGCTAACCTCGGAGCTAAATCCTTCCCCGTAGAAGACGCACCCATAAGAATTAAATTCGGCTCAACCCTCCTCGCTAACTCCCCTACCACACGCACATAAGGCCCACTACGATAATCCCTAAACTCCTCACCCTCAGCTACATATACCCTCTCCACACCCCACTGCCCTAAACCCTCAGCCTGACCCCTAACCCCAACCCCACCTACCAAAACAGCAAATAACCCCTCCCCTAACTCACCCGCTAACCTCTTACCCTCACTCAATACCTCCCAAGTCACCTTCCTGATAACCCCACCCCTCTGCTCCACTACCACCAATACCCCACGCCCCATCTCAGACCCCCTAACTCTAATAACAACCACCCCTAAATAACCTTCGCCTCCTGCCTCAATAACACCGCAAGCCTCGCCGCCTTCTCCTCAGCCGTCTCACCCTCTACCACCTTCCCAGCCTCACGCGCAGCAGGCACCTCAACCCTCAATACCTCAGTGGTGTCACCAGCCTTGCCTACCTCACCACCATCCAACCCTAAACCGGCTAAATCCTTAACCTCCAAAGGCTTCTTCTTCGCCTTCATGATCCCAGGCAAAGAAGCATAACGAGGCTCATTCAAACCCTTCTGACACGCTACCACCACAGGTAAACTACTCTCCAATACCTGCACACCACCCTCCACCTGCCTCCCTACCCTCAACCTCCTCTCATCCAACCACTCCAATGAATTCACAAAACTCAAATGCGGCACCCCCAATAACTCAGCTACCACTACCCCAACCTGCGCCATATCATCATCTATCGCCTGCCTACCACAAAAAACTACATCAAACCCAATACCCCCCAATACCCGTGCCAATACCCGACCCCGACCTAAACTGTCAGATGCACCCCATAAAGCCACATCATCCACCAATATGCCCCTGTCCGCACCCATCGCTAAAGCCGTCCTCACCGCCTCAACAGCCCGCGACGGCCCTATGCTCACCACCGTCACCACCCCACCAAACCTCTCCTTAGCCCTCAAACCCTCCTCCACCGCAAACTCACAATAAGGATTCATCACCCACTTGATGTCATCCTCCACTATCCCAGTCCCAGCCGCATTAACCTTGATCGCCGCCTCTGTGTCCGGAACCTGCTTCATCAATACCACAAT
>CAZOXN010000428.1:0-3355 GCA_964583655.1 uncultured Desulfarculaceae bacterium
GGCATATCCCGCCGCAAACGCCAGGACAACCGCGGCCAGCAAGGCCCCGCCTCGCTTGCAGGTGAGGGGACCGAGACCGATCCTCGTCCTGTTCATGACATTCGACCCCCACGTTGCAAACCGTATCAGATCACTGGGTGGTGGCTTTTTTCGGAGCGACTTGCCTGCCTGCGGCTCACCGATGGGCGCAGGCAGGCCGGAGACTCGAAGGGAAGAGACATGCCACCACTCCCCCCGTGACCAATCGCTGCGAATTCCGCCTAGGTGTTCTGATCCCTGCTAATACCCCTCGAGCTTGAAGTCCGAAAAGATCATGGGGTAAGAGGATATGCCGGCGAACAGTATATACCCCACCATGCTGGATAGACAGAGTCCTCTCTGGAAACCGGGCAAGGCCTGTCTCAAGGACGCAATCCCCCGGAAACGTTCGACCATGCCCACGGCCACCCCTGCAATGGACGCGCCGAGTAACGTCAGGTAGAGGGGATAGCCTATGTAATGATACTCACCCTGGAGCAGACAGAACGGACAGTGATGGGTGGGAAGCTCGTAGAAATAGACCGATATAAACGAGACAATGGAGACCATGGAGACGAAGAAAAACCATAGCGCGACATAAGAGAAGGCCTTTGCCCCCCTCTTGGTCCAAAGGAAGTGGATACCCGCCCGAATGACCAGGGCCAGGCTCAGATAGAAGACTATCTTGGTCCCGTAAGAAGGCATACCAGCCAACTCACCCCCTAGGCCCTGCCCTTCGGAGCTGAAGAGGGTCCCGCAGCAAGAGGTGAGCACATCTGGCCTGATGCCCAGGAGATAGGAGGTCTGAAGCAACGCCTCCAGTGTGAGTAGCCCGGCGATCCAGAACAGGAAGCGGTACTTGTTCCTCACGAGGGGATAGTCGTATCCCTTGCTGTCGAGATGGTTCATCAGGAGCCAAAGCCCGCAAAGCAGGGCGTTGGCTGTCTTGAGGATGAGGGTCGGATAACCGAACCCGCTGGCATTGAGGGAGCCTGCAGCGCACATGGCCCCAAGGAGTACGTGGTGGAGGCGATCCGCGGTGTATACGAAGAAGAAGAGGGATAAAAGCTGTGCCGGCATGACGTACGCCAGTATGGTCGAGATGAGGTATGTCTTCCTCTCCAGAGAGAGTTGCCTCTCGCTTCCGCTTTTCAGGTCCCACCAACGCAGGACCTGCGCCCCGACGAGGGAGGCGTAGATGGCGAAGGCACTCACCAGGACCGAGCCCGTCATCAGGGCGATGGTGCCGGGGGTTATCATGGCAAGGGGCCGCCATTCTCGCAGATCCGCCCGTCCCTGAGCGAGACCACCCGATCCACCTGGGGGGACTGGAACACCAGTGGGTCGTGGCTGGCCACCACCACGGTCTTGTCCTCCCCTTTCAGCTCGGAGATCATGACCATGAACTCCCTGGAGAGATCCGAGTCCAGGTGGGCCGTGGGCTCATCGGCGATGACCACGGAAGGGTCGTTGATCAGGGCCCTGGCCATGACCGTCCGCTGCTGTTCTCCGCCGGAGAGGTGCTCCACCTTCTGGTTCCACTTGTCCAGTATCCCCAGCCTCTCCAAGAGCCCCATGGCCTTTCTCCTCACAGCACGATGGGCGATGCCTGTGGGCAGGGCCGGGATTATCACATTCTCCAAGACCGTCATCCCGCGGATGAGATGGTAGTTCTGAAACACGAATCCGAAGGTGAAGCGCCTTATCTCGGCCAGGAACCGCTCGGGGAGGCTCGTCACCTCTCGACCGTCTACCCATATCCTCCCGGATGTGGGCCTGGCCATGCACCCCACCAGGCTCAGCACCGTGGTCTTCCCGGATCCGCTCGGGCCCTTTATGACCGTTATCCCGTGGGAGTTGAGTGTGAGGTCTATGCCCTTCAGGGCCGTGAATTCGTTGGGCCTGCCAGCATTGAAGGTTTTGGTCACCTGAACGAGCTCGATCATCCCATCACACCTGCTGCGGGCAAATACGTCCCTCCATTCACCCCTGCCTCATCACCGCATCGGGATCCGTGACAGCCACCCTCCAGGTGGGCACCATGGTCACGAGGGTGTACGGAAGGACCGAGAGAAAGAACAGCACCGCCACCTGGTGGGCGTCCACGGTGGGGATGAGCTGGAATCTCGGGTAGAGGACGGCCCACCCCTTGAGGGCGTGTTCGAACACCGGGGCAGAGGCCCAGAACACATGCACGTACGCGGCCAAGACCCCTAGGGCGAAGGAAGTCAGGGAGAGGGCCATCCCCTCCCAGAACTTCATGGCCAGGATGTCCGAGGTGTCCCACCCCAGGGCCTTGAGGGTCCCTATCTCGACCCTCTCCTCCGCGCTCAGGCCTGTGGCCTTGTCCCAGGCGAAGATGAAGAATGCCAAGATGGCCCCGCACAAGAGCACCACCACGTACCCGCTCCTCCAGTCGAAGAGCGTGGCGTAGGTCCTCATGACCTCCTGCCTGAGCACGGCCCTGGTGTCCGGCAGGGACTGGGCGACCTTCTCGGCCACGGTGGGGGCCTCCTTTGGGTTCCTGATGGTCACGGCCAAGTCCGTGGCGTACCCCTCAGGGACCCCGGTCATGGCCCTGAAGGTCGGCTCTGACATGAGGATGAGATCCGAGGATACCAGCTCGGTGGAGGGATCCAAGGTCTCCACCACCCGAAGGGCAATGGCCTGTCCGTCGTGGGCCTTGAAATACAGACGGTCTCCCTCCATGGTCCCCCAAGAGCGCATCACCCCTTGCCCCACTGCCACGGCCTCCTCTCCATGGCCGAACTCGGCGGGGACCATCAGGGTGTAATTGGCTTGTGAGGCCGGGTGATAATAGTACCCCCAGAGCCTGGGTCTCACGGCCCTGACCCCGTGGATCCCCTTGATCCGCTCCAAATAATGAAGGGGGATCAGGTCGTGCCTTCCGGCCACCACCCTCTGGACCACCATGTCAGGCGATTCCTGGAGCACGGCCTCGGCCTCCCTCCTGATGGCCCCGGCATAGAAGATCACCGAGGCCACCATGAAGACCACCAGGGCATAAACAAGGACCAAGGCCGCGTTCTTCCCCTTGCGCCTGAGGAGAGAGGAGAGGGTGTAGTCCAGGAAGTGCCTCTGTCTATCGATCCATCCCATGGCCGACATCTCTGAGCACGGGCGGGAGCACCATGGAGCCCGAGGGGAAGAGGTCGAAGGATCCTGGGTTGTCCTGGAAGGCCGAGTGCAGATCGGCCTGGGCGGGGTGCCTCGAGTACCTGGAGTCGGTGAAGAGACACAGATCCGTGAGCCCGAGCCCCCGCACCAGGTCCCTCTCGGCCTCGATCCTCTCCTGGAAACGGCCCCGCATCAAAGG
>CAZOXN010000429.1:0-3354 GCA_964583655.1 uncultured Desulfarculaceae bacterium
GCCCAGGAGCTGGGGGCGGACCTTGGGCCGCAGTTCGAAGAGGTGGTGGAACGAGGCCGCACCGGAAAGATCTTGGAAGACTACGGGCTCTGATGGGCGTCTCTTGGAGGGACGCCTCGTAACACACGAGGGGCGAGGAGGCGCACCAGGTGGTCCGATGCCTGGCGGCGGAGCGTGCTCCGTCCGCCTGGAGGCGGCATCCTCGCTTTTTTCGGATCAGAATGATGGGCTCGAGTAAACCGTGAGCACCTTTGGTGATCCAAGGTTAGAGATACCATGAAGAGGGATTACTACGAGGTTTTGGGGGTATCAAAGGGGGCCGACGATGAGGAGGTGAAGAGGGCCTATCGAAGGCTCGCCATGAAGTATCACCCGGACCGCAACCCTGGCGACCGCGAGGCCGAGGAGCTCTTCAAGGAGGCCTCCGAGGCCTACGAAGTCCTCAGGGACCCAGAGAAACGAGAGATCTATGATCGTTACGGACACGAGGGGCTCCAAGGGACAGGATTCAGTGGCTTCAGGGGCTTCGACGACATCTTCTCCTCCTTCGGGGATATCTTCGAGGAGTTCTTCGGGTTCGCCTCCAGGGGTGCGAGGGGGCGGGCCAGGGGGCGCCCCGGGGCAGATCTCAGGTACAACCTCTCCCTTACCCTGGAGGAGGCCGCCTCCGGAAAGGAGGTGGAGATCACGCTGGATCGGCACGAGAGGTGCTCCACTTGCAGAGGTTCCGGGGTGAGGCCGGGCAGTAGCCCTGTGGTCTGTCCCATGTGTAATGGGAGGGGGCAGGTCTCCAGGTCCCAAGGATTCTTCACCATAAGCACCACCTGCGGGCAGTGTTATGGTCATGGGCAGATCATCACGGATCCGTGCGAGGATTGCCAAGGCACGGGGAGACTCAAGGTGCAAAGGAAGGTAAGCGTCAAGGTCCCTCCAGGTGTGGACAGCGGATCCAGGCTGCGCATGAGGGGGGAAGGGGAGCCTGGAGAAGGGGGTGGGCCCCCAGGGGACCTCTACGTGGTGGTCTACGTGCAGCCTCATGATTTCTTCGAACGCAGCGGGGATGACATCGCCTGCATGATCCCCATATCCTTCTCTCAGGCAGCCCTTGGGGCGCGCATCGAGGTGCCGACCCTGACCGGGAAAGAGACATTGGAGATACCGAGGGGCACCCAGTCTGGGGACCTGTTTCGCCTCAAAGGGGCAGGAATGCCCCGGCTGAAGGGTCACGGGCGAGGTGATCAGATCGTCCAGGTGAAGGTCCGGACACCGACGGAGCTCACCAAGCGTCAGGAGGAACTCCTCAGGGAACTGGCCGAGATCTCAGGGGAAGAGGTGGCCCCCAAGAAGAAGGGGTTCTGGAAGAAGTGACACGCCGTGGAGGGAGGAAGGCTGCGGCAAGGGGGAGGAACCCCTCCAGACGGGGCGGTTGGCGCTGGGTCGCGAGGGCCTTGACGGGGGGGCTGCTGCTCCTTTTCTTGTTGGTGGCAGGGCTCTGGGTCGGGTACGAGGTCTTCATTGTCCGCGATCCGGGCGAGGAGATCTCCAGGGATCGCATACAGCGGATCTTCACCCTGCAGAGCCCTGTGTATTACGACGACGGGGTCACTGTCCTCGGGGTCTTCTTCCAAGAGGAACACAGGGAGTACGTCCCCTACGACAGACTCCCGAAGTACTTCGTCCTGGCCCTGGTGGCGGCAGAGGACAAGAACTTCTTCTCCCACCCTGGATTCGACCCAGCGGGGATCATCCGCGCGGTCTACCTGAACCTGCGTGCCGGCCGGGTGGTCCAGGGCGGCAGCACCATCACCCAGCAGACTGCCAAGAACCTGTTCAAGAGACAGAGGCGCTCCTTCCGGGCCAAGTTCGTGGAGTTGTTGCGTGCGCTGAAACTCGAGGCGCGCTATTCCAAGGAACAGATACTGGAGTGGTACGCCAACCAGTTCTTCGTCAGCGGCAACGGGGTGGGCGTAGGGATCGCCGCGAAGTACTTCTTCAACAAGCCAGTGGAGAAGTTGACCCTCCTGGAATGCGCCTTCCTGGCCGGCTGCGTCAAGGCCCCAAACCGCTACAATCCGTTCATCCAGAGGAATGAAGAGGCCAAGAAGCAGGCCCTGGCCAGGGCCAAAGACCGCACGCATTACGTCCTGAACAACATGCTCACCCTCGGCTTCATCGACCAGAGGGATTACGAAGCTGCCCTTCGGGAGGAGATCCCGTTCAACCAGGGCAAGATCCGCTATTCCCTCAACGCGGTGCTGGACGCGGTGCGGGATCACCTGGGGAGACCGGAGATCCAACAGGCCCTTGCAGAGGCCGGGGTCGACAATGTGGCCACCTCTGGTATCCGCATCTACACGAGCATCAGAAAGGACCTCCAGGCGGCTGCCCTGAGCGCCCTGCGGGAGAACCTGTCCGCCCTGGAGACGAAACTCAACGGATACAGGCGCGACATCGTCCTGGAGCGTTACGGCCGCCTGATGGCTTCGGAGGACGAGGTGGAGCGCACCGAGTTCATGTTCGGCAAGGTCAAGGCGGTGCGCCCCCAGAAGGAGGGACGTCATCTGGAGGTGGAGCTGCCCGGCGGGCAGACGGGGTTGGTGAACGAGGAGGGGCTCAAGCCCATAACGCTCGCCCTCGTGCAAGGGATGAGGGGCCCTTGGGCCACGCCCAAGAAAGGGGATGAGACCCTGATCCTGAGGGAGATCCGGGAGGGCGATCCTGTGTTCGTCAGGGTCCGAGGCCGCCACGAGGATGGGCGCCTCCTCCTAGCCCTGGAGCAGTATCCGGAGTTGAACGGGGGGGTCCTGGCTGTACAGGACGGGTACATACGGGCCATGGTGGGGGGTGTGGAGAACATCCACTTCAACCGTGCCATCGATGCAAGGAGGCAGGTGGGTTCCGTCTTCAAGCCCTTGGTCTACATGGCGGCCCTCCAGCTGGGATGGAGCAACCTGGATCCTCTCAGGAACAGATGGTCTGCCTTCCTGTACCAGGGGAGGCTATACATCCCCCGGCCGGATCACGAATCCCCTTATGAATGGGTCTCCATGACTTGGGCTGGGACCAAGTCCGAGAACATAGCCACGGTGTGGCTCCTCTACCACCTGTGTGATCGCCTGAACCTCGCCCAGCTCAAGGAATTGGCGCAGATCCTGGATATGGCCCCGCGTCCAGGGGAGTCCCGGGGTAGATTCGTCCAGAGGATCCGAGAAAAGATGGGTATCATGGTGACTCGAGATTCGCTCCTCCATACCGCCTTCGAGATGGCCAAGGAGGAATTGAGGACCGACCTCATCTTCCAGGGGAGGGAGGAGGAACTGGCCTCGCTGGACGATCTCCACTACGGGTTGGGGG
>CAZOXN010000430.1:0-3347 GCA_964583655.1 uncultured Desulfarculaceae bacterium
GCAGGGGGCCATCAGGAAGGAGCTGGAGGGGGTCAAGGGGGTCTTCCACAGGGGCTTGGATCTGAGGAGGCTCGTCATGGCCACGGACTCCATGGACCCTGAGGGATTCCTGGAGGAAGGTTACCTGGACGCCTCGGTGAGGAGGGCCTTGGAGCTGGGGGTCCCGCCGGGGAGGGTCTATCAGATGGTCACCCTCGACGCGGCCGAGCATTTCCGACTGGACCACCTACTCGGTGCCATCGCCCCGGGGATGGCGGCGGACATGGTCATCGTGCCGGCACCCGAAGAGTTCCGGCCCGACCTCGTGATGCGCGAGGGAGAGGTGATCTTTCGGGAGGGCAAGGCCCTGGCAGGGCCCAGGGAGGTCGCCCTTCCCGAGAAATTCTTCCACACGGTGGCCACGGACCCATGGGCCATCCCGGCGCTCCCCGCGGCGGAAAAGGTCAGGGTCATGGAGTTGGAGACCAGGCTCGTCACCCGCGAGGCCATCATAGACCCTGGCGGGCCTGATGGGAAGGACGTGATAATGGCCTTGGCAGTAGACCGCGTGGCCGGGAGGGGATCGTTCATGGGCCTTCTCAAGGGCTTCGGCCTCCAAAGGGGGGCATGCGGATCCACCATGTGCTGGGACACCGCTGACATGGTCGTCGTGGGATGCGATGTCCGCTCCATGAGCACGGTCATGCAGAGGCTCGTGGCCATAGGCGGCGGGGCTGTCTACGCCATAGGGGAGGAGGTGATGGCAGAGTTCCGGGCCCCCTTTTGGGGGGTGGTCTCCCTGGCGCCAATGAAGAGGGCGCGGGACGAGATCCAAGCCCTGGAAAGGGCCCTGCGCGACAACGGTGTGAGATGGGACAAACCGCTGTTGACCATAGACACCCTGGGGACCGCCGCCATACCGCACTTGAGGATCACCCATCACGGGTATGTCCGCCTCAAGGACAGAGAGGTCCTGTCAACCAATCCTTAGAGAGAGACGGTAGGTCGGGAATCCCTCGGCCAGGCGAGGATCGGGCCCCCGCGGCACTGTAAACGGGTTGCGCCATCACATTTACAATACCAATCCAAAACATTGCCATGAACGATGTAAGCCCTGTATAATGGAGACAGGCCTCCCTGGAGGCCGCACGATCCCCAGATCCGTGGAGGCGAGGCACTGTCATGTCCCAGGAGAGAGAACTGGACTGCAGGGGGCTTTCCTGCCCGCAACCGGTGCTGGAGACCAAGAAGGCCCTTGAGGGCATGGGCCCAGGCGATCTTCGCGTGATCGTGGACAACGAGGCCGCCTGCACCAACGTCCGTAACTTCGCCCAGGCCCAGGGATGCACTGTAGAGGTGCACCCGAGCGGAGGGGAATTCCATCTCCTCATCCACAGGGCAGAGGCCCAGGGATCGTCGCTCTCGCAGCCCACTGTAGTCTGTGCCTCCCCGGATACCAGGGACACCGTGGTCTTGATCTCCTCCGAGGTCCTGGGCAGAGGCGACGACGACCTGGGGCGGGTCCTCATGGCCGCTTACCTGGACACCCTCTCCCAGTTCGCCAAGAGGATCAGTCACGTGATCCTCATGAACTCCGGGGTGAAGCTGGCGGTCGAGGGCTCTCAGGTCCTGGAGCAGTTGCGGGGCCTGGAGAAGGTGGGGGCCCAGGTCCTGTCCTGCGGGACCTGCCTGAACCATTACGGATTGAGGGAGAGGCTCGGGGTCGGGTCCGTATCCAACATGTTGTCCATACTGGAGGTACTCTTCGGGGCCGGCCGGGTGATAAGGGCATGAGTCCCCCTGTATCTCCTCGCAGGCGTGGAGCGGGACGCGGCGCCATGGCCGGCGACAACGGACCACAGTCTGAGTCTTGGAGCATGGTGCAGGAGCGGAAGGATCATGGCTGAAACGCCCCTCGTGAGGCTCACCGAGGGCGCCCGGGCCGCGGGTTGAGCCAGCAAGCTGCCTCCAGGGGACCTGGAGGAGGTTCTCAAGGGCCTTCCGGTGGAATCCAGCCCGGATTTGCTGGTAGGGTGGGAGACCTCGGACGACGCGGGGGTGATCCGCCTCAGGGAGGACCTCGCCTTGATCCAGACGGTGGACTTCTTCACCCCCATCGTGGACGAGCCCAGGGCCTTCGGGAGGATCGCCGCGGCCAATGCCCTGAGCGACGTCTACGCCATGGGGGGGCGGCCCCTGACGGCCATGAACCTGGTCTGTTTCCCGCGCGACAAGCTCCCCAAAGAGGTCCTCCGAGAGATCCTCCTGGGTGGGATCGAGACGGTGCACGAGGCAGGGGCCCTGCTGGTGGGCGGGCACAGCGTCAACGATTCGGAGCTCAAGTACGGCCTTAGCGTCACCGGTGTCGTACACCCGCAGCACATCGTCACCAACAGGGGTGCCAGGCCGGGGGACCGCCTCGTACTCACCAAACCCCTGGGGACCGGGATCCTCTCCACGGCCATAAAGGGCAAACTCCTGGGGCCGGATGCAGAACGGGAGGTCGTCAGATGGATGGCCACCCTGAACCGGGATGCCTCCGAGGCCATGCAGGAGGTGGGGGTGAGCGCCTGTACGGACATCACGGGTTTCGGGCTCCTGGGCCACGCCCTGGAGATGGCGGCGGCCTCGGGCGTGGAGATCCGGCTCTGGGCATCCCGCGTCCCGCTTTTGCCCCAAGCCCTGGACATGGCCCGCGTGGGGATGGTGCCAGGGGGGAGTTTCGCCAATCGGAAGTACTGCGAGAAGTCCGTGATGACCGAAGAAGGGGTGGACCCGCTCCTGGTGGACTGCCTGGCCGATGCCCAGACATCGGGCGGGCTCCTCATAGCGGTCCCGGAGGGGCGGGCAGATGCCCTCCACCGGGCCCTGGAGAAAAGAGCGGTCCCCCATCCAGAGGTGGGCCAGGTGATGGGACCTTCCGAGGGCCTCATCAGGCTCTCGCCCTGAGCAGCCCCGTGCTTATCGCTTCATGTCAAGGTGCCCCATGCCCTCGGGCATGGCGGATTCCGGCACGACCATCCCCTGTGGTAAGATGAATCGGCGAAGAGGACTCGCTTTCCTGAGTCGGATCGCACTATACCCTTCGGAGTCGGGTCCCGGTGACCTCCTCCAAAAAGCCCCTTGCTTGCCTCGTCGCGTTCTTTCTGGTTTCCCTCATCTACAACTCCCTCTACAACGCTCATTTCCTCCGACTTTGGGCCGAAGGAGAGGCGCCTCTGTTCGCCCAGTACATGGCCACCTCCGCCGTCATGGTCTACGGGCTCTTTCTGACCTTTTCCTTCAGCAAGGCCGTCCTCTCCTTCGCCCTGCCCTTCGTATTCTTCGTGAGCGCCATCGCGGATCACTTCATCTCCCATTGGCGGATA
>CAZOXN010000431.1:0-3342 GCA_964583655.1 uncultured Desulfarculaceae bacterium
GATCGACAGATCCGGGAGGACGAGAGGAAGGCCCGTGAGGCGGAGCGGGTCTTCGGCAGGCCATACAAGGGGGGCGTGCGACTTCGCTTCTTTCTCGAGGTCATGGGGGAACTAGGACTCGATGCCGTGCGCTCTCGGGTCAAGCGACCTATGCAAGGGCTCAAAGGCGCTTTGTACTATGGCTGCCTGCTGAGTCGTCCCGAATGGATAACCGGGTTCGATGTGGGTCCGTACGAGGCCTTCCTGGAGGACCTGTTTCGGGCGCTAGGGGCCGAACCAGTGCATTGGGGATATGCCAGACAGTGCTGCGGTGCGCATTTGGCCGTCAGCAAGCCCAAGGCCGTGGACAGGCTCGTGGATCGGATTCGGGAACACGCCCGAAGGGGCGGGGCGAATTGCCTGGTAGTGTTCTGTCCGTTGTGCCAGGTTAATCTGGAGCTCAGGGGCACCGAAGTGGAACCACTGCCGGTTCTCTACATCTCGGAGGTGATGGGGCTCGCCTTCCAGTCTCCCCATGCCAAGGGTTGGCTCCATAGACACCTGGTGGACCCTGTGCCCCTTCTATCTTCTCTCAAGCTCCTCTAGGTAGCATCGTGGTGCCGCCAGGGGGCGGGACTGCGAGGCGCAGGATTGGTCTGAGGCGTGTCAATCCCTTGGACAAGGGAGTGGCCACGGCAGCTGTCCGGAATGTGCCCACTGCAGTGCGGTTTCAAAGATCTCGCGGGTGCCATTGGTCATGGGGTGTGGCGGCATTCCTCCTGGCTTCAAGTCCATGGAGAATCAAAGCGCCCCGCCAGGCCGCTCCGAGAGCGCAACCACCCTGTGATCCATCGCTTGCAGGCGACGGCGAGAGACGACGACACGCGGACGGGCCTGACCCGCCGCAGACGGAAGGGCTTCATCGCGTGGGCCGAAAGATCTTTTGCAGCTCCTGAATTAGCGCTATCTCAATGGGCAGTTGGGATTCGTCCTCCAGGACGAACTCGATGACGTAGACAGTGGTGTGCTCCATGGCCGTGGTGGCGTGTTCCACCTTCTGAGTGAGCTTTATCTCCTTAAAGCCCTTGTAATCAGGGCGTTTTGTCGTTTCGGCCTTTTGAAGGACGAGGCCCAGCGCCCTCCTGGCCTCTTCCTCGGTGTCGATGATAATGTCAATCCCTATGAGTCTTTCTATGGCCTTGCTCAGTTGCTCCTCTGATACCTTGATCTTCATGGCTGCTCCCGCTCCATCGCCCTACGTGTTTTCCCCCTTGCGGAGGATTCGCATGCGGTTTTCCATACGATCCAGGAGCCCTTTGATCTCCAACTGGAGTGACGCCAGCCCTTCGTGCCGCTTACGGTAGATTCTCTCCAACTCGCCTTTCCAATACTCGAGCAGACGCCGCTCACGTTCGACCATCTCTCTCTGGACCTTCTTCTGCATATCCGCCAAGATCGTTTTGTCAATGCCCATGGGCCACCCTACCTAGGCCTCCAGCTCGTGAACGGTGAGCAGTTCCGTGCGTCCCTCTCCGAGCCCCTTTTCCTGAGCGAGCGTGATGTGGACCGCAGGACGTCCCTCCTCTGTCAGGGATGGCAGCCCCAGGGTTCGCCTGCGCTCCTCTATGATCTCTGCGCCGACCCGATCCACTGCTACCGGATCCGTGCCGATGAGCAGACCACCATAAGGCCAGGACCACTTAGGGGCATGGGAGGGCCCTCCATGACACTGGGCCCTCAGCCCGTCGCAGACGACCAAGCGCATCCTTCTCTGAACCTCCGGGTGCCCCAGCAGGTCTGCCAGGTATGGGGCGCAAGCCGAGTCATGATACTTGTTCGGATTATGGATGAGGCCGAAGAGATTCTTCATGGAGAGGCTCACCCCGGAGAGGTCATGATCCTTCAGCACAGGGACCACCACCAAGGCCGTGGCCCAGCGGGTCAGGATTCGACTGAAGCAGGAGCCGATGGTGCCATGCACGCTAGGAATGGATTCGTAGCCCACTCGATCAGTGCCGAAGCACATGGGGCCTGATCCCTTCTCCCTAATGGTGAAGCCGGCTTTTCGAAGCTCGTCCGTGCTCCGGTCCCAAATGAGGATCTGGTCCGGATCTATCCCTGCTGTCTGAATCCCCGCAGCGATGGCCATTGCGACCTCGGGTCTGGTCGCTATCCCAGGTCCACCCAAGGCGTTCACCTTGATGGCGACCCTGTCGCCGGGCTGGAACATCGCCTTCCAGGAATCAGCACCTTTACGGCCCGTCAGCCTCTCGATGGCCTTGGTCATGGATTTCAAGGTCATATCGGGCCTCGGGGGCCCGTCCCCGCGCGCCATCCCTCCGCCGCGAAGCACGACCACGTTTCCCCTCATCCCTGCAGAGCCCCCCGGGGAGGGGGGAGTCAGCCCAAGAGACGGCATGGAGATCGTAGCCGTGCCACCCAAGCCGAGGAGACCTGCGGCGATCCCCCTCAGGAACGCCCTTCGATCCTGTCCCTCGAGGCCATTCAGGACCTTGCCGAACGCGCCTCCCATGTGACGTCCCGCCCCATCCTCCTCTGCCTCTAAAAGATGTCAGCAGAGAAGATGTATATCCTGGCGTCTGGGTCTTTCCATGCCTCCGCATGGAGTCCCGCCTTCATGCATGTGTGCTCCAGAAAGGTCTTTCTGTCCCAACCGTAATCGGTCGCTACCTGAGGGAGGAGCAAACCTCGACGAGGCCCCTTGACTATATAGAGGCCGTGCACCCCCACCTGTATCTCTGAGACGTCCTTGATCTCCCTCATGGGGGTGAGGACGGATATCTCTATTTCGATCTCGGCCAACTCATCCGTGCCCAAAGGGGGAAAGCGAGGGTCCCTGAAGGCCGCAGCCTCGGCCATCTCCTGAACCGTCTGATAAAGGGGCTTTGTCGCCTGTATCATCCCGATGCATCCCCTGAGCTGGTGGTTCTTCTCGAGGGTGACGAAGGCCCCCCGTGCCTCCTTCAATGTGGGAGATGTCACCTGGGGTTCGGGCTGAGGCCTCCCCTGCAGGGCATACTCAATGGTCTTGCGCGCTATCTCTTTCAGGGTCTTCTTTTCATCGTCGGTCAAACCCAGGTCAATGCCCACCGCAGGCGCCTTTTTCCCGGTCGCCTCCCTCGGGGCTGGCCACGCCATGGCCGCATAACCCACCACCCGCGAACGATCACCGGAGACATCCCCTGAATGGGCGTACTTGAGGAGCGTGCCTTTCTCGATCCCGGCCCTCTTTGCCATCACAAGGGCGACGAGTATCGGTCCTATGCCACACGCCTCCACCTTGCCCCCCCGAATCTCCTCCCAGAGACCTTCGGGATCGACCTTCTCCATGTATCTCAGGGC
>CAZOXN010000432.1:0-3340 GCA_964583655.1 uncultured Desulfarculaceae bacterium
GCCGAAGGTACGTATGACTATGCGCACGAGGGGGATGGTAGCCCCATATACATCATGCGTTCGAACTTCATCATCCGCGGCCCGGAGGCCGGCCCCCCGCCTGCACCCCTTGCCTGCCTGATAGGGGCGTACGACCTGTGGGGATATGGGATGGAGGTGGTGGAGGGTTATGAGAACATCCGGATCGAGAACCTCGCCTTCGAGGGGTTCCGTTTAAGCGAGTTTGCCGGCAAGGCGATGACCATCCTCGGCAACCACGTCCTAGTCAGAAACTGCCTCTTCCAGGACAACGACTACGGGATCTATATCGGCGGCGGGACAGGCATAGGGATCGCCGGAAACGAGATACGGGACAGCATCTGGGCCATCTATATCGACTATTCCAGCCCGGTGATCGAACAGAACTACATCCACGATACCCTACAAGATGGGATATCCGTGTACGGAGACTCCTCCCCTGTCATCAGGAACAACATCATTGCCAACACGGGGGCATGGGATTCGGCCATCTCCATATCCGGTAGTGGGGAGAATCGACCGGAGATCTACCACAACACCCTGGACAACACGGGGCTGCCTGGGACCAGCGTGGGGATCGGGATCGAATACTGCAACCCGGTGATCGGCTACAACATCATCTCCAATTTCCAAACCGGGATCTATGTCTGGGACGGCAACCCCACGTGGTTCTACAATGCCTTCTGGCAGAACACGACCCACTGCGACGGCTGCCCTGCACCCGGGGCAGGCAACATCTTCCAGGATCCGCGATACATGGATGCCGCCAACGGCGACTACGAGCTGATGCCCGGATCCCCTTGCATCAACGCCATCCCCCTTGACTCGGGAGACCCGGTCACCAATGACATCGAGGACAAACCCAGGCCCATGGGGCCGGGGTTCGACATGGGGGCGTTGGAGACCCCCTATACCGTCACCGTCACCATCAACCCTGCCGGCGGTGGGACGGTGACCGTGGATCCAGGGGGGATCCTGATACCCCCTGCGACGGGCGCCTCGTTCCCAGGGGGGGCCACTGCCACCCTGACGGCTGCACCCAATCCTGGCTACCGGTTCGTCCGGTGGGACGGGGACCTGGGAGGTTCCACAGCCAACCCGGTGGAGCTGCTCATAGATGGTGACAAGAGCGTGATCGCCGTCTTCATCAAGCAGTGGACCCTCACCATGCTCCTCGGGGCGGGGGGGGCCAGCGTCTCCCCTGGCACGGGCCTTTACGACCAAGGGCCGCTGCAGATCTCGGCCACGGCGCTTCCGGATTACGTCTTTTTGAACTGGTCCGGGGGTTACACCGGGTCCGACAACCCGGCAACGATCCTGTTGAATTCTGACATGGCCGTTACGGCCAACTTCGCCATGGTCCAGTACACGCTCACCACGAACGTCAACCCCGCCGGGGCCGGCTCCGTGGTCCTGAATCCGCCAGGCGGGATCTACGATGCCGGGACCCCTGTGCAGATCTCGGCCAATGCCAACCCGGGGTACCGCTTCGGCAATTGGTCCGGGGACCACGGGGGCTCCACCAACCCGGACACCGTGACCATGACCTCCAACAAGACCGTGACGGCCAACTTCGTGCCGCAATACAACCTCACGGTCCTCGTCTCCCCTGAAGGGACGGGCACGGTGGATCCGGCCGGCGGGATCTACGATCAGGGCGCTGTGGTGAACCCTGTGCCCGCGCCCAACGAGGGTTACGTGTTCGACCGTTGGGTGGGGGACTGCAACGGGGACACCTGCAGCCTGACCATGAACTCGGCCAAGACCGTCATGGCATACTTCAAAGAGGTCGAGACAGGCGAGCCATCCCTCCTTGTGTCTCCAGGGATAACGGAACTGGACTATCGCATGGTCTCTGTGCCGGTGGACCCGGCCGACCCTAGCCCATCCTCTGTCTTCGGCTGGGGGACGAGCTACAACCCTGCGGCCATGAGGGTGCTCAGGTGGGATCCCCCCGGGGCCAACTACCTGGAGGGTGATGCCATGCCACCTGTGAACCTTGGGGTGGGTTACTGGCTGATCTCCCAGGCGGAGAGGACCCTATCGGTGAGCGGCAACACCATCCCCAGCGACATGGATTATTACATCCTGCTCTTCCCGGGATGGAACCAGATAGGGCCGCCGTATCCTGTGGACGCGGTGCCGTGGACGGACGGGTATGTGCGCGTCTATGTCCCGTCGACACACGAGGAGCTGGAGATAAGCGCCGCCGGCGCCTGGGTGGAGAACCAGGCCTGGGGGTTCGACCACGGGTACTTCGGGGCCTCGAGCCTCGTCCCGTGGAGCGGTTATTGGGTGAACAACGTGGGGAGCGAGCCGGTCTATCTGATCCTCAATGCCTCGGGAGGGGGTGACGGCTTTTTCAGCGCCTCCAAGGGCCTGGTCAAGGCCGGGGCAGCCGGCTCGGCCGGGAGCGGCGGGGCAGCCTCAGGCATCTCCTTCACCCTCCAGTACAAGGGATACAATGACCGGACCCTGTTCCTGGGGATCGACCCAGGGGCATCGGCAGGGCTGGACACCATGGATGCGGCTTCCCCTCCTCGGTTCCTCATGAGTTACCCGAGGATCTACGTGAACCATCCCGACTGGCCGCGGCCTGGCGCCTATGCCAGGGACGTGAGGCCTCTCGGGGGCCAGCCTCTGGAGTTCCTCATCACCATAGACCTGCCCCAGTCCTCGGGCAAGAAGGCCAAGGCCGCCTCCATGATACTGAGCTGGTCCGGGGTTGGAGGCCTGCCCGCCAACGCGTCTGTCAAGCTCGTGGACCTGCAGAAGAAGGGGAAGAAGGGGACGCTCGATATGCGCACCCGGAGCCAGTACACCATCAAGGCCAAGAAGGGTGCCGCCCAGTACCAGTTGAAGGTGGTGATTCAGTAGGAGAGGCGGAGGCTGAGGCGAGAGAAAGAAGACCACTGATCCGCGAGGGGCGGGTTTCAGACCCGCCCCTCACCTTGAGGGGAGCCCGCTATCACTTCCCTTCCTTGGACCGGCGCTCGATCTTGTGGAAGTGCTCCCTGTAGACCTGAAGGTCTATGTCGTCGAAGAGGTCCTGGTACAGGGAGACCTTGACCTCCTTCGGGTTCCACTGGGAGCCCTTCGCCTCCTCCACCCTGATGGCCGCGCTCACCTCCGTCATGTGCCTCCCCGTGGGCTTGACCTCCACCCGGGCCTTGGTGCGGACGGACTTCCCCGCCAGCCACTCGGTCTCCACGACCCCGAGGTCCGGGTCCGCCTTGGCGATGTCGTATCCCCTCTTGGAGAGGACCGCCTTGACCGCCTCGTAGACCAGGTCGTACGCGCTGTCGTAGGTCCTGGTCTCCTT
>CAZOXN010000433.1:0-3335 GCA_964583655.1 uncultured Desulfarculaceae bacterium
AAGGAGTTCTATCTGGGCCTGGATGCAGTCGGAGAAAGGAAGAGCTATCGAGAAGTGAAGCACTACAGGCGGCGCAAGAGGTGGCTGTCATGATCGCGGGCTCAGCGGAAACGCCGGATACCCCGCACGTTCCGGCTCCAGGAAGGGGGGGCCTCTTGTGCGGCGCCACACAGGCGAAGGACCTGTGACACCACTGAAACAGGGAGAACCGTGATGAACGAGAAGAGCTTCAAGATCCTCATAAGCGACAACATCCTGGGAAGGATGCCAGAGATCAGCAAGGAGAGGTATCCGCAGGAGAGCTCCAGGATCTCTTGGATCATAGCCGAGAAGGGAGACGAAGAGGAGCTGTGCAGATTGGTCCCCGGGGTCGATATCATCGCCGGGGCCAGGAATCGGATGACAGCCAGGGTCCTGGAACTGGCGGACAAGTGTGTCTTTATTCAGCAGTGCAGTGCCGGCTATGACAACATCGCCATGGACACGGCCAGGAAGAGATCCATCACGGTCTCCAACTCCGGCTCGGCCGGGGTCATACCCGTTGCGGAACATGCCATCATGCTGATGCTGGCCGTGGCCAAGAGCCTCCCCCTGGCGCACAACAAGACCGCGGCCGGCGAATGGCTCCTCCCGCAATTGGTCTCCAGGGTCTTCGAGCTGTACGAAAAGCAGCTCGGGATCATCGGCATGGGCAATATCGGGACACAGGTGGCCAGGTTAGCCAATGGCTTCCGCATGAAGATCCAGTATTACGACCCTTACAGGAAAGACACCCCGGATCTGGATTTCCCTGTCCGCTCCGTCTCGCTCGAAGAGCTCCTGAAGACATCGGATTTCGTCACCATCCATACCCCTTTGACGGAGGAGACCTATCATCTCATCGGCCGGGATCAGTTGAAACTCATGAAGAAGACGGCCTATCTGATCAATACGGCCCGTGGGGTCATCGTGGACGAGGAGGCCTTGGCCGATGCCCTGGAGGCGGGCCAGATCGCGGGGGCGGGCATCGATGTCTTCGGCAGGCACGCGGATCCCGCCCCAAAGGGGGCGAAGATCCTCCGGCTGCCCAACGTGGTCCTGACGCCCCATATCGGGGGCGCCACGGCCGAAGACATATTCCGCAACTTCTACGTGACATCCGTCGACAACATCATGCGAGTGGTCAGAGGGGAAAAACCCTTGTACGTGGTCAGCCAAGGAAGGATATAGGAGAGCGGAAGGAGGTGGGAGTCCGTGGCTGGGATCAGGATCCACGGGAGGGGAGGACAAGGGGCCGCGACCTTCGCCCACATACTGGCCTTTGCCGCGACCTTGGAGGGGAAGTACGGGCAGTCCTCCCAGGGGATAGTCGTGGAGCGACGTGGAGCCCCGGTGTGGGGATTCGCGAGGATAAGGGAGAGGCCCATCGTGGAGAGGGGGAGCCACATCAGTCGTCCTGACTACGTCGTTGTCCTGGACCCCATGATCCTCAGGGCCGTGGACGTGGAGGAGGGACTGGCGGAGGGGGGGCTCGTCATAGCGAACTCCCCAAAGGCCCCCAAGCTCAGCCACAGATGCGTGTACCTGGACGCTACATCCATCGCCCTGGAGATCGTCGGATCCCCTGTGACCAACACCGTGATGCTGGGGGCCTTTGCCGCGGCGACGGATCTGGTGTCCTTGGAAAACATCGAACGAGCTGCCCGGGCCATCCTGGGGAAGAAGATGGCCGAGGAAGAGGTGGAGATCAACTGCAAGGCCATCCGCCGGGCTTACGAGGGGGTGAGGGATGCCTGAGCCTGTCATGCGCTATGTCCGAGGGGGGGCCATCCACGCCCGCGCCACCTCCGTGCTGGTGAAGACGGGCGGGTGGCGCGTGTTCAGGCCGGTCCTGGATCCAGCCAGGTGCAAGAAATGCAAGCTGTGCTACTGGTTCTGTCCGGACAGTTGCATCATCGTGACCGATGAGGCCGTCGAGATCGACTATGACTATTGCAAGGGCTGCGGTATATGCTCCGAAGAGTGCCCCACGGGGGCGATCTCCATGAACAGGGAGGAGGATCAGGGATGAGGATGTTCCTTTCCGGGTCAGAAGCCCTAGCCCATGCTGTCAGGCTCTGCCGCGTGGATGTCATGTCCGCCTATCCGATCACGCCCAACGGACCCAGCCTCCAGGCCTGCTACGACTTCATCAGGGACGGGGAGATGGACACCGTCTCGGTCAACGCCGAATCCGAGCTGGGATCCATGCTCATATGCGCTGGGGCCTCATCCGTGGGGGTCAGGACCTTCAACTGCACCGCGGCCCAAGGCCTGGCCCTGATGAGGGAACCGCTCTGGATGGCCTCCGGCATGGCATTGCCCGTGGTGGTCGCAGTGACCTCGAGGGAGATCGGTTCGCCCCAGGGCCTGATGAGCGACTTCTCCGACTGCTTCTCCGAGCGGGATGCCAGCGTCCTGCAGTTCATCTGCGAGGACCACCAGGAGGTGGTGGACTCCTTGATAATGGCCTACAGGGTGAGCGAGGACCCCAGGGTGCTGCTGCCCTCCTTCGTGGTCCTGGAAGGGTTCCGTATCAGCCACTCGTACGAGCTAGTGGAGATCCCGGACCAGGGATCGGTGGACAGGTTCCTGCCGAGATACGCCCCCAAGCACGCCTTCGTCGATGCGGATTACCCCATCACCCAGGGGGCCGGGGCCTTCAGCCACTATTACGGGATGAAACACCAACAGTGGCTGGCCATGCTGGAGGCCAAGGAGGTCATAGCCGAGGCGTGCGGGGAGTTCGCCCAGATCTTCGGCCGCGCTTATCCAGGGTTGGTCGAGGCATACAGGACCGAGGACGCGGAACTGGTGGTGGTGAGCGCAGGGACCATCGTCAGCATGGTGAGGGAGTTGGTGGACGAGTTCCGGCAAAGGGGCAAGAAGGTCGGCCTCCTCAAGATACGGGTCTTCCGTCCTTTCCCTGAGGATGAGGTCTCCGCCGCGCTCAGGGATGTCCCGCACGTCCTGGTGCTGGATCGCGCGGTCTCTCCAGGGAGGACCGGAGGGGTATTCTACGTCGAGGTGGCCTCCGCCCTCGCCACTGCCCGCTGCGGGAGAATATCGAATTACATCATCGGTGGCAAGGACCTCGAGACCGAAGACGTCCGGCTCATCCTGGAGGAGGCACTGGAGGCGGATGGATCTTTCATCAAATGGCATGGAGAGCTCTTCGACGAGAAGGCCTCCAAGCTGACCGGGTTTCTGGATCACGTGAGCCTGGCCCGGGGGGAGAGACCGAGGATCGAACCAGTACGAGAGGGACAGCCCCTCATCGGCCAGGGCAGGACCACCTGCGCTGGATGCCTCAGCAT
>CAZOXN010000434.1:0-3323 GCA_964583655.1 uncultured Desulfarculaceae bacterium
CATCGTCGGGGATGCCCTCCGTTGGCACGAAGGGGGCCCAAGGACCCAGGGGCGCGACATCACGACCGGTGAGAAGGATATCCTACGGGGTCGAGCATGAATATACCTGCCACGCGAGAGGCTGGCTCAGAGGGTGCTAGGCCCGACGAAGTCCAGCGCCCCTCCGGACCCGTTGCACAGGAGAGACCTCAGGTCAAGGGGAAGTTCCTGTACCTGGGTGAAGAGAAGTTCTGGGTTCGCGGCATCACGTACGGGACCTTTCGATCCGACGAGTCGGGCAAAGAGCAATACGACCCAGCGCAAGTGGAGCAGGATTTCTCCTCCATGAGGGAAAACGGCGTCAACGCGGTCCGCCTCTACACCGTCCCGCCGCGCTGGCTCCTGGATGAGGCACAGCGACAAGGACTCCGAGTGATGGTGGGGGTCCCGTGGGAGCAGCACGTCGCGTTTCTGGACGACAAGGGACGCCGTCGTTCCATCGAGGAGAGGGTGAGGAGCGCGGTGCGTTCGTGTGCAGGCCACCCGGCCATCCTGTGTTACGCCATTGGAAACGAGATCCCTGGGCCCATAGTGCGCTGGCACGGAAGGAGACGCGTGGAGGCCTTCATCGAGAGGCTGTACCAGGCAGCCCTGGAGGAGGACCCTGGGGCACTCATCACCTACGTGAACTACCCCACCACCGAGTACCTCCAGCTGCCCTTCGTGGACATAGTCTGTTTCAACGTCTATCTGGAGTCGCAGCAGGAGTTCGAGGCCTACCTGGCCCGCCTCCAGAATATCGCCGGCGACAGACCCCTCATGGTGGCAGAGATCGGACTGGACAGCCGTCGCAACGGCGAGGATACCCAGGCCAGCACCATCGACTGGCAGGTCCGCTCCTGTTTCGCCTCAGGGGTTGCCGGCACCTTCGTCTTCGCCTGGACCGACGAGTGGCACAGGGGCGGTCACGAGATAACCGACTGGGACTTCGGGGTCACCAGGCGAGATCGCTCCCCCAAGCCAGCCCTGGAGGCCCTTCGCAGGGCCTACTCGGAGGTCCCCTTTCCCCAGGATTTTGCCTGGCCCAGTATCTCGGTCGTGGTGTGCACGTACAATGGGGCGCGGACCCTGGACCAGTGCCTGAGGGGATTGAAAGGGCTGGACTATCCCGACTATGAGGTGATCGTGGTGGACGACGGGTCCACAGACTCCACCGCGGCCATTGCCGGCCGATATGGATTCCGTCTCATCAGGGTCGAGAACGGGGGACTCAGCCGGGCGCGCAACATCGGCCTGAAGGCGGCAACCGGGGAGATCGTCGCGTACATCGACGACGACGCCTATCCAGACCGACATTGGCTCACCTATCTAGCCGCCTCTTTTATGAAGACGACTCACGCCGGGGTCGGTGGACCGAACGTCCAGCCGCCTGACGACGGGACCGTGGCACAGTGCGTGGCGAGCTCCCCCGGAGGTCCTGTCCACGTCCTGATCTCAGACACCGAGGCAGAACACATACCCGGGTGCAACATGGCCTTCAGGAGGGAGGCGCTGGAGGCCATCGGGGGGTTCGACGCCCGGTTCTCCATCGCCGGGGACGACGTGGATGCATGTTGGAGGCTCCAGCAGAGGGGGCACACCCTCGGATTCAGCCCGGCCGCTTTGGTATGGCATCACCGCCGCAATTCCTTGCGCGCCTATTGGAGGCAGCAGAAGAACTACGGCAGGGCCGAGGCCATGCTGGAGATGAAGTGGCCGGAGAAATACAACGCCCTTGGCCACTTGGCCTGGAGAGGGCGCATGTACGGGACCGGGGTGTCACTTCCCTTATCTTTGCGCCGGTGGCGCGTTTACCACGGGGTCTGGGGCAGCGCCCCCTTCCAGTCCGTCTATGCCCCTGCCCCAGGCCTGATCCGTTACCTGCCGCTGATGCCCGAGTGGTACCTCGTCATCGCCATATTGGCGGGGCTTTGCCTGGTGGGGACCTTGTGGGGACCTCTGCAATGGGTGGCGCCGTTTCTGGCCCTGTCCATCGCGGCCGTGATGGCCCAGGCCATGGCGAACGCGCACCATGCCTTTTCCAACTCGCCACGTCTTTCTCGCTGGGCAAGGGCAAGGCTCGTGGGCCTGACGGCATTTCTCCATCTGATGCAGCCCCTGGCCCGACTCTGGGGCCGAATGCGCAATGGCCTATCCCCCTGGAGGCGCCGAGGCAGGACCGGCTTCGCCTTCCCAAGGCCCAGGACGACCAAGATCTGGAGCGAGCGTTGGCAGTCTGCGGAGAGGAGGATGGCCTCCATGGAGGCGATACTGCGCTCTCAAGGGGTCGTGGTGACCAGGGGCGGGGACTTCGACCGGTGGGACCTGGAGATCAGGGGCGGTCTCCTGGGGGGAGTCAGGACCAGGATGGCCATAGAGGAACACGGTTCAGGCCGCCAGCAGGTCTTGTTCCGTTCATGGCCTCGGCCCTCTCCTCTGGGGTTGGCCTCGATATCTTGCTTCCTCCTGCTCTCTTGCCTGGCGGCATGGGACCATGCATTCGTCGCCTCTGCGGCCCTGGCCCTGCCAGCGGTATTGCTGGCCCTTCGGACATTCGGGGATTGCGCCTCTGCCACCGCCTCCTGCCTTTACGCGCTCAAGCAACCTGGTATCGGGTGGTCTTGATGGAGGTCTTCGTACCCGGGCGATCCGTGGCCATCGTGGGAGGCTGAGCCAGGCATGAACAGGTACAAAAGGCTCCTCCCTTACGTCTTGAGGCGATGGCCGGCCCTCTTGTTCATCGTGGGATTGACGGCCATGACCTCGGCCGTGACGGCCCTGCAGCCTTGGCCCATGAAGCTCCTGGTGGACCATGCCATCGGGGATGCCCCGGTGCCAGAGCCGTTGGCCTTTGTCCTGGAGGCCCTCTCGGTGACCGCCTCCCCCGCCAGGTTGGTGGCCCTGGCGGCCCTGGGGACCCTGGCCCTGTTCGGGCTCAACAGCGTCCTGGATGTTGGGCTCAGCTGGACGTGGACAGCTGCGGGACAGCGCATGGTCTACGACCTGGCCGCGGACCTATTCCACCGGCTGCAACGTCTCTCCTTCGTCTTCCACACCCGAAGGGGCATCGGGGACTCCCTGAGCCGCCTCACCGGTGACACATGGTGCGTGTACACCTTGGCCAATGGGCTCCTGGTCTCCCCGGCACAGCATATACTCACCATCATCACCCTCGGTGTGGTGGCCTGGCATCTGGACCCTGGGCTCACCGTCGTCTCCCTGGTCACGGCCCCTATCCTCGCCGGCTCGGCCCTCTATTTCGGGGATCGGCTTGCCAGTATTGGTATGGCTTTTGGGCATATCCC
>CAZOXN010000435.1:0-3322 GCA_964583655.1 uncultured Desulfarculaceae bacterium
ATCTACATTGGCATCGATGAACTTAAGGATAAGAGGCAGCAGGCCAAGGAGTCCTGATAGCGAACCTTAGCCATCCGGTTCAATGGGCAGTCCATGGCCGTGGGGCCGACTGCCTGTTTCACCCGTCGCCCTGAACCGAGCAGGATAAGGGCATGAGGAGGATCCTGGCCCTTAGGGCCAAAGGGCTCGTCCTGCCTGCCATCCACGGGTCTCTTGTACAGGCCTTTCGATCCTTCGGGGTCGATGTCTGCGATCTTCAAGCCCCTGAAGGGGAGGAGGATCTGGCCTGGTTCGTCCAAGTGGCCAAGAGGGGCCAGTGGGATGCACTGCTTTCACTGGACCTAGGGGCATCCCAATTTCTTGCGACGAGGCTCAGGGAGATCCAAGACTTCCTCAAGATTCCATGGATAGTCTGGTTCGTGGATGACCCGGAGGGGTACGGCTTTCCCCAAGTGTGCGACCCCCAATGGACCTTGGTGTTATGCTGGGACAAGGCCCTGCTCGCAGATTACGATTCGTGGGATGGATGGCCTGTCACTCACCTTCCCTTGGCCACAGACCCGTCCCTCTTTCGAATGGCGCGACCGAGACAGGGCCCCCTGTTTCCAGGCGGGGTCTTCGTGGGTTCCACAGCCCATAAGAACCCTCTGCTGGACAGCGTTGCCAGGAACGTCAACGGTCTCCAGACGGAGGTGGAGCGGCTGTGGCATGTCTACTCAAAGGATTTCCGACAATCCCCTTACACCTTGGCGTGGTCGCTGGCGGCTCGTTCTTCGGATAAGCCCAGGGAGACCCTGGAGAGAGATCCCATGTGGAGGCTCTGGGTCCTGGCTTGTGTTCGCCAACTGGGGATCAGAAAACGCTTGGAGGTTGTGTCCAGGGCCATGGGAGAGGGTTCCGGCGTCTTTGGTGACGATGGATGGAAGGGAATGGTGGGCAAGGGGTTGTACAGGGGTTCGGTGCCCTACGGTGAGCAGGTCTGTGACATCTATAATCGGAGTGCCTTTGTCCTGGATCTGCGCCAGCCCCAGTCGCGTAGCGGTCTGACCCAGAGGGTTTATGACGGCTCCGCGTGCGGGCGAACGGTCATAGTCGAATGGTCCTCGGAGCTTCCATGGTTATTCGATGTAGAGACCGAGGTCCTCTCTTTTTGCGATGTCCAGGAGTGTGTGGAGATGAGAGATCGCTGCATTCGAGATGCGCGAGAGGCTAGAAGGAGAGGGGAGAGGGCCATGGCCAGGGTCCTCTCCCACCACACATATCTCCACCGGGCAAGAACGATCCTGGAGGGGTTCGTCAAGTATAAGGCCTGACGAGCTTACGTTGCCGACCTGTAGGGAGATTCCAACTCTGTATTCGCCAGCACCCACCTCCTGAGTCGGGATCTGAACCTCATGATGCATAGGCCGTATGTAGCCGGCGCAAGGCCCTGGCCTCGATCTGTCGGATCCGTTCCTTGGTTAGATTGAAGAGTTGCCCAACCTCCTCCAGGGTGTGAGGGGACGGAAGATCGATCCCATAGCGCATCCTGAGGATGACCTCTTCCCTAAGGGGAAGGTCCGTCAGGGAGGTACGGAGCTTCCGTCTCAAGTCCTGATCGATGATCTCATCTTCCGGATGCCTTGCCGCCTCGTCCGTTATCACTTCCTCCAGGTCCAACCCGTCGTCCGTCACAGGCGCATCGAGGGATACAGGATCTCTCATGACCTCCATCAGAAGGGATATCTCTTCTTCTTGTTCGCCTCCCTTGCCCTCTTTCTGTGCCCCGACCGACTGACCACCGCGCTGAGCCATGGCGGCGTTCATTGAGCGCACGTGGTGGTGGAACTTCTCCAACATGTGGCTCGGGATCCTTATCAGACGCCCTTGCTGATGGATCGCCCTGAGCATGCCTTGGCGGATCCACCAGGTTGCATAGGTGCTGAACCGGTAGCCCAACCGATAGTCGAACTTGTCAATGGCCCGTATCAGTCCGATGTTGCCTTCCTGCACGAGATCCTGAATGGCCACACCGCGTCCCTGGTAACGGTTAGCGAGGAAGACAACGAGCCGCAGGTTGGCTGTGACGAGTTGCTCTTTTATGGCAGAGATCTCTTGTTGAAGCGTGCGTCTCTTGGCATCCTCTTTGCGGCCAGTCAACTCTCTCGAGCTCAGTTCATCCAAGGCATGGAGTTTCCGCTCGAGGGACCTGAACAGCTTCACTGTCTCTTCGTGAGAAAGAAGGGGGATCTCGCTCACTTCCTTCATGTACTGACGAAGAGTGAAGTCCACGGATTCCGCCAGATCCTTTCGGCGCGGCTCCTCCTCTTCAATGAAGACTTCTTTCTGACTCGGGAGCCCAAAGGCGTCCTCCGCTTCCTCCCCGAGCTCAGCGACGAGCAGATCTTGCATCTTTCACCTCCGTCATTCGCCGTATCTGCTATCCTTCCAGTTCAACTATTAGACGGAGGAGTCTCGGAAAGGATTCTTCGCCTTGGTCATTGGGGGTGAGGGCTTCGAGAGGGCTGAGATCAGGGCTTAATGGCTTCTCTCGAGTTTCCCGGAGATCGTCCAGATTGAGTTCTACGTATTTCTGCGGCTATTCGGAGAGCCTGAGCAGGAGTCCGGTCTTCTTTGCCCTTCGGAGGGCCAGCCTTAGCAGAGAGACATGGAGGACTAGATAGACCAGGACCGAGGCATACCCCTTGGCGAGGACGTGTGCGGAGGAGGGTTCGAACCCGTAGAACCCCCTGAAGTACTCTAGGAAGTAGGTAAGGGGTATGATCTTGGCCAGGGCTGCTGCCCATCCTGGAAGGATGGAGACGGGGTAGTAGATCCCGCATACCAGGAGCATCAGGCTGACCAGTGACCAGGCTGCCACCTCTGCGCGGTTTCCAAAGGTTAGGACGAGGATGCAGACAAGAGTCCCCACCATGACCGCGCTGAGGAAGATCCCCAGCAGGAACAGGCAGATGGCTCCTATCCCTGGTACCATGAAGTCGAAATCGAACAGCAGGTAACTCGCTCCCATGAGGATCACAAAGACTAAGCCTCCCCTCAACATCCCGACGATGGACGAACCGAGGAGTTGGTGGCAAATCCCCACCGGGGCAATGAACCCGTGCTTGATTGCCTTGCTCCAGACGTCGTACAGGAGCACGTAGGAGACGTCCAGTTGACAGACCTGAACGGTACTCATGGATACGATCCCTACCAGGATGAACGCCCGCATCTCCGTGCCCAAGGCTGCGAACTCAGCCAGCAGACCCACCGAGAGAAAGCCCACCAGCGGCCAGAAGAGGATCTCGAAGAGGGTGAAGACATTCCTCTTGGCCATGGTCCA
>CAZOXN010000436.1:0-3304 GCA_964583655.1 uncultured Desulfarculaceae bacterium
CTCCAGGTACGTGCGAAGCCAGATGCTAGAGGTGGAGGGGCAAGATTACGTTCGCACGGCCATGGCCAAAGGCCTGCCCACGGAATCGGTCCATTACAAGCACGCCCTGGCCAATGCCTTGCTCCCCTTCGTGACCATGTTCGGGTTGATGATCCCTGGGCTCGTGGGCGGCTCGGTGATAATCGAGTCCATCTTCTCCTGGCCAGGGATGGGCAGGATGGCCTACGAGGCCATACTGGCCAGGGACTACCCGGTGATCCTCACGGTGAACTTCGTATCAGCGGTCTTGGTCCTCGTCGGGACCTTTGTCTCGGACGTTCTCTACATGCTGGTGGACCCAAGGATCAGGCTATGAGCGACCGTCCCCCGTGGACAGACCAGGTAGAGGCTCGGGAAGCTGGCACGCAGCCGGGACCATGGGGTGAGTTCTGGCGCAGCTTTGGCAGGAATCGCCTGGCCTTTGCCGGGATGGTCATTTTCCTCTGTTTCTTCCTGTTGGCATCGGCGGGGGTGGGCCTGACCACGAGGGTGTTCTCGCTGGGAGAGGGACCAGTGCTGGATCCGGCCATGGTCCGTCTCCCTGAGAAGCTGAAGCCTCCCTTGTCGAGGCCCAATCTGGAGGTCCTGCGACCTGAAGAGGTCCCGGCCTTGGGGATCTATCTTTTGGGCACGGACGACTTGGGTCGCGATGTCTTCGCCAGGATGATGCAAGGGGCATGGGTCTCCCTCACTGTGGGATTCGTCGCGGTGGGCATAGCGGTGGCCGTGGGGATCCTCCTGGGTGGTATTTCAGGCTATTACGGACAGGCCTCGATACTCCTCGGCGAGGTCCTGGCCATCCTGGGAGCTGGGGGAGGGGTCTTGATGGGGGCATTGGGCCGACATGGGCTGGGCCTGGCCATGGCCGGTCTCGGCATCCTGTTGGGGGTGCTGGCCGTCATGGCTAGGAGGCAGAAATCGGTGGATACTGGGATCTGGTACAGGGCCTTTCTCGCCCCCTTGTTGACCGTGGACACGCTCATCATGAGGTTGGTGGACATCATGCTTTGTTTTCCCAGTTTCTTCTTGATCCTGACGGTGGTGGCACTTCTCCCCCCGAGCATATACAACATCATGGTGGTCATAGGGCTCACCGGATGGATGGGCACCGCTAGATTCGTGCGTGCGGAGTTCCTGGCCCTGCGGGAGCAGGACTTCGTGGCAGCGGTGAAGGCCCTGGGGGTTTCGGATGCGCGCATCATCTTCCGGCACCTGGTTCCCAATGCAATAGGCCCTGTCCTGGTCTCGGCCACTCTCGGGATCGCCGGGGCCATCATGACCGAGGCGGGCCTGAGCTTCCTCGGGTTCGGGGTTCCCCCGCCCCATGCCACCTGGGGGAACATCCTTTCGGACGGGAGGCGCTTTCTCTTCGACGCCCCTTGGCTCACACTGATACCCGGGATGGCGGTCCTGATGGTCGTCCTGGCCTTCAACCTCTTCGGGGAGGGGCTTCGTGAGCTCCTCAATCCAAGGATGAGGGATCGTCGCCTATAGGCAGAGGGAGGGACGTGAGAGAGGGAGAGGTTTCCGGGCCTTTGCTCGAGATCGAAGGGCTGAAGGTGAGCTTCAGGACAGGGGAGACCCACGTCCTGGTCCTGGCAGGGGTGAGCCTTCGAGTGGAGCGTGGCGAGGTGGTATGCCTGGTGGGGGAGTCAGGGTGCGGCAAGACCCTGACGGCCCTGACTGTGCTAGGTATCCTCCCCTCGCCACCGGCATATGTGGAGGGCGGACGCGTCCTGTTTCAGGGGAAAGACCTCTTGACCCTGCCCGAAAAGGAATTGCAACGCATCAGGGGCAAGGAGATCTCCATGATCTTCCAGGAGCCCATGACATCACTCAACCCTGTATTCACGGTGGGGCATCAGATAGAGGAGACCATCAGGGTGCATGAGGCGGTCTCCCGGGCCGAGGCGCGGCGCAGGACCATTGGACTCCTGCGCGACGTGGGGATCCAGGCCCCGGAGGAGAGGAGGGACGACTATCCCCACCAGTTCAGCGGGGGGCAGAGGCAAAGGGTGATGATCGCCATGGCCTTGGCCTGCAACCCCAGACTGGTGATCGCGGACGAGCCCACCACTGCCCTGGACGTGACAATCCAAGCCCAGATACTTCGGCTCTTCAGGGAGCTCCAAGGGCTCTATGGCATGTCTCTCCTCTATATCACCCACGATCTCGGGGTGGTGGCCCAGTTGGCCCACCGGATATACGTGATGTACACGGGTCTCATCGTGGAGGAGGCCGATGCCAAGGATCTGTTCGGGTCGCCGAGACACCCTTATACCCAAGGGTTGCTCGCATCGCTGCCCAGCAAGGCGAGGAGAGGGGAGAGGCTCCATACCATCTCCGGCAATGTCCCGGACCCGGCCCATCGCCCCGAGGGCTGTCCCTTTCATCCCAGGTGTCCTCAGGTGACATGGCGATGCCGCCAGGAGTTCCCACAGATGTGCTCTTTCGGGAAGGGTCATGAGGCCCGTTGTCCAGTGACCCACGGGAGCTGGGAGGCCCCGAAGGGGGAGCAGAGGTGACGACTTCGGGAGAGAAAGTGCCCCGGACCGAGTTCATGGATGTACCCAGGGGCGCTGTTCCCATCGTGGAGGTGCAGGGGCTCCTCAAGCGGTTCCCCATCAGGAGGGGGCTCCTCCAAAGGACAGTGGGTCTGATCCATGCGGTGGACGGGGTGGATCTGAAGGTCTTTCAAGGACGCAGCTTGGGTCTGGTGGGGGAGAGCGGGTGCGGCAAGTCCACGGTGGGAAGGCTCATCCTGAGGCTTCTGGAGCCGGATGGCGGTAGGATCCTGCTTCGCGGGGAGGACATCACAAGGCTGAGTCCCAGGCAGATGCTCTCTCACAGGCGGCAGATGCAGATCGTGTTTCAGGATCCTTACGGTTCCCTGAATCCGAGGATGACGGTCGGGCAGAGCGTGGAGGAAGGGCTCAGGGCGCTGGGGGTGCACGACCGCAACGAGAGACGCCGTCGGGTAAGCGCCCTCCTGGAACGGGTCGGGCTTCCAGGTCACATGGCAAAGCGGTACCCCCACGAGTTCAGCGGGGGGCAGCGGCAGCGCATCGGCATCGCCAGGGCCTTGGCGGTGGAACCCTCCCTCGTTGTGTGCGACGAGCCGGTTTCGGCCCTCGACGTGTCTGTGCAGTCGCAGATCGTGAATCTTCTCAAGGAGCTGCAGGAGGATCTCGGTTTGAGCTACTTGTTCATCTCTCACGACCTCAACCTGGTGCAGTACTTCAGCGATGAGGTGGCCGTGATGTAC
>CAZOXN010000437.1:0-3286 GCA_964583655.1 uncultured Desulfarculaceae bacterium
GCCCTTGGGCCGTCCGGTCGTCCCGGAGGTGTATATCATTAGGGCCACCTCATCGTCGTCCACGTCCACGATGTCGAGATCCTCCTGAGCCTCGCCGAGCAGCCGCTCCAAAGAAAGGGTCCTCTGAGAGTCTTCGCCACCCATTACTATGACATGCTCGAGGTGCGCTATACCCTGGGATGCTTCCAGGATCTTTTCCTGCAGTTCCCTGCTCGTTATGACCGCCTTGGCATCCGAGTCGTCCAGGATGTACCTGGTCTCCTCAGGACCGAGCATGAACATGATGGGGATTATGACGGCCCCGACCCTCCATATGCCCTGGAAGGCGGCCATGACCTCGGGATAGTTGGGCATGCTGACGACCACGTGGTCGCCGCGACCCACCCCAAGGGAGCGGAGGGCGTTGCCCATCTTGCAGGCGAGCCTCTTCATGTCCACATTGGTCAAGACTCGATCCTGAAACACCAGGTACTTGGTCTCGCCGAGTCTTTCGATGTGCTGCTCCAGTAGATTAGCGAGGTTCATAGAGGGGCCTCCTTTCCATCTGGCAATGGGTTATGGGGATCGGGCCAGCAAATCACAGCGCCTCTCATAGCACATCCCCGACAGCAGAACACTCTGCCATTGTGCCCGCTCCTGTTTCGATACCATTTTTCGAAATCGAAGTATACCTGTGGCAAGGCGCAGGTTTCAATGCAATTGCTCACAGGGGGGTGGTGGCATCTCTCTTGCCTTCAAGTCTTCGGGGTCAGATTTCCGAAGGACTTGGCCTGGACCTTGCCCCATCCCTCGGTCGGCCTCAGCTCAGCTTCTGCCGGATCCGCCTGAGGCGGCCCCCGGGTCCGAATCCTGGAAAATCGAAGCGCCTCCGCCCTGCCTGCGCCCATCGGGGCGCGGCAGTCAGGCAAGCCGCTCCGAGAAACGCCACCACATTGTGATCACTTGCGCTTCGGCTCATGTCGAAGAGGCTCGTGCACAAGACTACCCCTTTGCGTGGTGTGGCTCTCAAGGTGAGAAAGCCTCTGAGGCACCTGCCGCCTCCGCCGTCGAGACGGCCTCCCGACAAGCTGCGGGCGAAGGCAAGGGACAGCCACTTGATCGCTGGTTGAACCGAGCCGCCGGAGCGGCAGATTCCTTCGCCCTTCATCCGCGTGCTACTGCCATCGCGCCTCGGGATCGAACCCCCATCCCCTCTTGGTTCTTTCCCCTCTTTGCCCTTCTGCCAACCGAAGCAAGTTCCATGTCCCTCCTCCGCCCGGCTCGGTTCAACCCCGACTTGCACCTGAACCCTTCAGGTCCGCTGCTCGATCTTGTTCTTCAGGCCGCAATTGCGACAACAGCCTTACGTCACTTGAAAAGACTGGCCGACTGGTTTAAGCCCTGCGAGAAAGGCCATATGCGTTTCCGTAAAGGCCCAAAAGGGGCCCTGAGCGAACTCCGCACTGCAGCCTCGAGACCCGCAAAGGCCGGAGAGCAATCCCCAGGAGTCGCGCTCAGCCGCCTTGGGAGGGATCCGGTCGCGGCCGCCCAAGATAGCAGCGGCAGGTGCATCCGGGATTGGCCGCCATGCCCTCCTACGATCCGACGTACTCCTCCAGCCCCACCGCAACCCCGGGAAACTCCCTCAAGACCTCTCGATCCACGGTCACCAACACCACCCCCAATTCCTGGGCCAGCGCCACAAACTCACAGTCATACGCCGTGCATGCGCTCCTCGCTGCCAGCCTCAATACGTCCGATGACACCACCTCGTATTCACGCCCCATCATCATTGCCTGCGCTTCATCCATCACCTGCTCCGCCTCTTCCACCCTCAGGATCCCGCGGCGGATGTATTGCGCCAGTACACTTCGAAACTCGCTCCGCCAGAGCAGCGGTGCCACCCATTCCGAATCCTTCAGGAAGGCCCGCTCCGCCTGATCTGTCCGCTCGCTACTCAAGTACAAGTAGCCGATGATGTTGGTGTCCACGACTATCATGGACGACCTGCCATCTTCGCAGCCGTGAACTCCTCGTCGCCAATCACGCGCCCCAGCGTCTTCTCGCGCAGCCGTCGTGCCCTCCCCAGGACTGCCTCGGGTTCCACCCTGCGGACGCCAAGGGCACGTTCGATACAAACGATGATCTCGCTGTTGAGGCTGCGCCGATTCGCCTGTGCGGATCTTTTCAGGTGGGCGTACAGATCGTCCGGGATATTCTTGACCGTGATCGTGGGCATCGCTTTCCTCCATAACGGTTTCATTATGGAACCATTGTGGCGTCACATGGCCGAAGTGTCAAGTCGACAAGGCGGCCACAAGGTCTGGCATCAGCGGCGAGCGTAGCGAATCCGTTGGATGCCCCTTGACTTTGACAGCTGAGTCTGCAACTGATTGATATCATCGGGTCCGTTTTCGTCATTCGTGACTACAGGTCATGTATGCAGCTGAGATTCTGTGGCTTTCTCCCTGATCGGGATTTGGGAAACGTGGAATGTCTGGCGCATGCGCTCCTTGAAGGCTGGGGCAATGGGGGACGTTCTTGACCAACTGAACTTTCACTGCCGTGAGGGATGGAGGTGGTCTGCCATGCGCCAGATGAGGGCTGGCCCATGCCGAGGGAAGGGAGACTCGATGCACCTGGAACCCCGCACCACCTGATATTGGGCTGAGTTGAGAAGCGACAGATTACGGTCACCTCTTCCAGAATCGCTACAAGTCCATCGTCTGCGAGGAAGACTCCTATTTTCGTGAGCTGGTCCGCTGCATTCATCTCAACCCCCTGCGGGCTGCGCTTGTCCAGGACGTCAACTACTCGGGCAAGTTCCGTTGGTGCGGACATATGGACGGCCGCGCGTATGTGCTTTCCTGGTTCGGGGCAGACGAGCAAGAAGCCGTCGCGGCTCATGGCGAGTTTGTCCGTGACGGCGCTTCGCGGGGCAGATGTGCGGAACTGGTTGGGGGCAGAGAGGGTCTCGAAGGAGGACTTGCAGTGGGATGAAGCCGAGAGATTGTCTTACTTTCCATGGTCAGGTATACCAGATGTCATATGTCATACCAGGGGGTCCCATGGAAACTTCAGTGAGTGTGAAGGGGCAGGTGGTCATACCCGCTGAGATCGGGCGTCGCCTGGGGATCAAGAAAGGAACGAAGCTCCGCGTGGAGGAGCGTAACGGAGAGATCGTTCTTTGTCCACTCAACAGGGACTACTTTCAGAGAATAAGCGGCACGCTCAAAGGAGCTGGTTTGCTCGAGGCGTTGCAGGAGTCGAGGGCGGAGGATCTCCAGCGTGAGGAAGACAAGGTTGG
>CAZOXN010000438.1:0-3258 GCA_964583655.1 uncultured Desulfarculaceae bacterium
GGGGGCAGGGACCGTGGTCAGCGAGTTCTACGTCTCCTTGCTGATACGCATGTTCATCTTCGGCGTGGTGGTCCTGGGGTTCGACATCCTGCTGGGATACTGCGGCTTGGCCTCCTTCGGGCACGCCATGTTCTTCGGCAGCGGGGCGTATGTGGCAGGGATCCTCTTCAAGCACGTCTCCACATCCATCTGGCTCGCCCTCGGTGCCAGCGTTGTGGCGTGCGCGGTATTGGGCCTCATCGTGGGTTACCTCTGCATAAGGAGCAGGGGGCTCTACTTCATCTTCCTCACCTTCGCCTTCGCCCAGTTCTTCTACCTCTTCTTCAACTCGTGGCAGTTCGTGGGGGCCGCTGACGGGATGCCGGGGATCCCGAAACCCACCCTGGGGGTCTCCCTGGACATGGGCGACCGCACGGTCTACTATTACTTCTCGCTGCTCTTCCTCCTGCTCGGATACATGGCGGCGCGCCACATAGTCCATTCGGCCCTGGGCAAGGTCCTGGTGGGGATCCGAGAGAACGAAGAACGCACCGAGTTCCTGGGCTACAACGTCCATCGCTGCATGCTCATGGCCTTCGTCATATCGGCCATGTACGGGGGGGTCGGTGGCTGCCTCTTCACGGGGTACCAGAACTTCGTATCTTCGTCGGTGTATCACTGGGCCCTATCCGGGGAGATCTTGATCATGGATCTCCTGGGAGGGATGGGCACCTTGATCGGCCCTGTCATAGGGGCCGCCTTCGTCATCTACCTTGGCGATGTCCTCAGCACGTGGATGCATGACACCTGGCTCATGGTCCTCGGCGCTGTGTACGTGCTCTTCATCCTGTTTTCGTCCTAAGGCATCTTGGGGCTGGCCAAGAGGATCTCCGCCTCGGAAGGTGTGCGCAATGCTCTTAGAGGTAAAGGGGCTCTGTAAGAACTTCGGCGGGCTTCAGGTCCTCAGGGATCTGGATTTCAGCGTATCCGAAGGCCGGCTCACCTCCATCATCGGCCCCAACGGGGCGGGCAAGACCACGCTCTTCAACGTGATCAGCGGCCGCTTCCCCCCGAGCAGCGGTCAGATCATCTTCGAGGGCAAGGAGATCAGCGGCCTCAAACCGCACTTGATCTCTCAGATGGGCCTGGCCAGGTCCTTCCAGATCACCAATGTCTTCGGGTCCCTCACGGTCATGGAGAACGTGCGCCTGGCCTGCCAGTCTCGCCTCCCCAAGAGGGTCTCCTTGGGCAAGAGGGCTTCGGCCTTGGACGGCCTGGAGGAAAAGGCCGAAGGCATCCTCAGGCGCATCGGCATCCTCCAGCACAGGGACAAGCTTGCCAGGGAGCTGAGCCACGGGGACCAGCGCCATCTGGAGATCGCCATGACCATCGCGACGGACCCCAAGCTCCTCCTCCTGGACGAGCCCACCTCCGGGATGTCGCCTGGGGAGACCTTGGAGACCATGGCCCTCATCCGAGAGATATCCAGGAGCGTCACGGTGCTCGTGATAGAGCACGACATGAACTTGGTGATGAATGTCTCGCACAACATCGTGGTGCTGGACTACGGCACCAAGATAGCCGAGGGCCCGCCAGAGGAGATAAGGGAGCACCCCGAGGTGAGAAGGGTATATCTGGGGGGACTATGAACGCCCTGGAAGTGAAGGAGATCCATACCTACTATGGTCTGAGCCATGTCCTCCATGGGGTCTCGCTCGCCGTGGCGCAAGACCATGTGGTATGCCTCCTGGGGAGGAACGGCGCGGGAAAGACCACCTTGATCCGTAGCATCATGGGCCTCACACCCCCGCGATCCGGGGAGATCCTCTTCAGGGGGGAGGTCATCTCTGGTCTGAGACCACACCAGATATTCATGAAGGGGATCAAGATCATCCCACAGGGGCGTGGGGTCTTCCCTGCCCTCTCCGTGGAGGAGAACCTCCGTCTGGCCATGGCCAAGGCCGGTGTCAAGGACCCTAGGGCCGAACTGGACAAGATCTACGGCTTTTTCCCCATCCTGGGCGAGAGACGGAGACAGAAGGCCCAGTTCCTGAGCGGCGGACAGCTCCAGATGCTGGCCATAGGCCGCGTGTTTCCGGGAAAGACCGAGCTGATCCTCATGGACGAGCCCACCGAAGGGCTCGCTCCCATGATCGTGGAGCAGATCGCCGAGGTCATCATGGAGCTCAAGGGGAGGGGGGTCCCCCTTGTCCTGGCAGAGCAGAATCTCAAGATGGCCCTGGACGTAGGGGACTGGCATTACATCATCGACAACGGGGTCATCGAGTACCAAGGTGACACCGATGGCATCCGGGACAACGAGGAGGTCAAGAGGACCTATCTCGGGGTAGGGACTTGACACCCGGCCTCGGCATGAGCCAGGAGTGGAGCGTCATGGACGAGGGGAGACCTTATTGGAACATGGAGGTGGAATCCAAGTTCAACACCCCTGAGATGAGGGAGATCCAGGACCAGAAGCTCAGGAAGCGGATCGCGCTCCTCAGGGAGAAGTCCCTTTACTTCTCCAGGGTCTTCAGAGACAACGGGATCCACGAAGACAGCATCAAGACATTCGAGGAATTCAGGATCGCCTGCCCGCCCATGACCAAGGCCGATTGGCGGGCCATGGTGGAGAAGCACGAGGGGAACATCATCTCCGCCCTGGACGAAATGCTCCCCATAAACGCCTATGAAGAACTGAACCTCATGTCCACCACCAGCGGGACCACGGGTGAGCCTCAGCCTTACGCCCAGACCCATAATGACGCGTGGAACCTGTACGGGGAGGTATGTGCTAGGTATGCGTGGAGGGCCGGGATCAGGCCCAAGGACAGGATCATCTGGGCCTTCGGGCTCTGCATGACCATCGCTGGCATCCCCACCATGATCGGGCCTTACAAGGTCGGGGCCCTTTGCCTCCCCGTAGGGGCAGAGGCAGGGACCGAGAGGATCCTGAAGAACGCCCGTTACTTCCGGGCCACTGCCCTTGCAGGGACACCGTCTCTGGTCCAGTACCTCATGGAGAAATGCCCGGAGGTCCTGGGGATCCCCATCTCGGAGTTGGGCATAAAGACCATCCTAGCGGCAGGGGAGCCAGGGGCCGGGATACCCGAGATCCGCAAGAGGATTGAGATGGGGTACAGCGCCCGCCTCTACGACTTCGGGGCGGCCCTCGGGGTCTCCTGCAACCACCCGGAGTATCAGGGGATGCACCAGGTGGCTGATGACTTCATGATCGTCGAGCTGTGCGATCTCTCGCTCGAGGAGCGGCTCAAGGGA